>NZ_QFXN01000092.1:0-377 GCF_003144775.1 Enterobacter sp. CGMCC 5087
GAAAGAGGAGATGGGGGCAACCGCCGGGGTGATTGCGCTGGTGGCGACCTTTATGATCATGGTGATCATCCTCGCGGTGCTGGCGATGATCGTGGTGAAAGCGCTGACCCACAGCCCGTGGGGGACCTATACCGTTGCCTTCACGATTCCGCTGGCGCTGTTTATGGGGATCTATATTCGCTACCTGCGCCCCGGCCGCATTGGTGAGGTGTCGGTAATTGGCCTGGTGTTCCTGGTGTTCGCCATTATCTCCGGCGGCTGGGTGGCGGAAAGCCCTACCTGGGCGCCGTTCTTCGACTTTACCGGCGTCCAGCTGACCTGGATGCTGGTGGGCTACGGCTTTGTGGCGGCGGTGCTGCCGGTATGGCTGCTGCTGG
>NZ_QFXN01000093.1:0-19565 GCF_003144775.1 Enterobacter sp. CGMCC 5087
CTCTACGTTCCTGAAAATCGGCACCATCGTCGGGCTGGCGATCGGCATTCTGATTATGCGCCCGACCCTGACCATGCCTGCGTTAACCAAATTCATCGACGGTACCGGCCCGGTCTGGACCGGTAACCTGTTCCCGTTCCTGTTTATCACCATCGCCTGCGGCGCGGTGTCGGGCTTCCACGCGCTGATCGCTTCCGGAACCACGCCGAAGATGCTGGCGAATGAAAATCAGGCCTGCCTGATCGGCTACGGCGGCATGCTGATGGAATCCTTTGTCGCCATCATGGCGCTGGTCTCCGCCTGCATTATCGACCCGGGCGTGTATTTCGCGATGAACAGCCCGATGGCGGTACTGGCACCGGCTGGTACCGTTGACGTGGTGGCGTCCGCCGCGCAGGTAGTGAGCGGCTGGGGCTTTGCGATTACCCCTGATACGTTGACGAGCATCGCCAGTGAAGTGGGCGAGCAGTCGATTATCTCCCGTGCGGGCGGGGCGCCGACGCTGGCAGTGGGGATGGCCTACATCTTGCACGGCGCGCTGGGCGGGCTGATGGACGTGTCGTTCTGGTATCACTTCGCCATCCTGTTCGAGGCGCTGTTTATCCTGACGGCGGTGGATGCGGGAACCCGTGCGGCGCGCTTTATGCTCCAGGATTTGCTTGGCGTGATCTCTCCGAATCTGAAGCGTACCGATTCGCTCCCGGCGAACCTGCTGGCAACGGCGCTGTGCGTGCTGGCGTGGGGCTACTTCCTGCACCAGGGCGTGGTCGATCCGCTGGGCGGGATTAACACCCTGTGGCCGCTGTTTGGTATCGCCAACCAGATGCTGGCGGGCATGGCGCTGATGCTCTGCGCGGTAGTGCTGTTCAAGATGAAGCGCCAGCGTTACGCGTGGGTGGCACTGGTGCCAACCGCGTGGCTGCTGATCTGTACCCTGACGGCGGGCTGGCAGAAGGCCTTCAGCCCGGATAATAAGGTGGGCTTCCTGGCGATTGCCAACAAGTTCCAGACGATGATCGACAGCGGCAAGATCCCGGCACAGTACACCGAATCACAGCTGTCGCAGCTGGTGTTTAACAACCGTCTGGACGCCGGGCTGACCATCTTCTTTATGGTGGTGGTCGTGGTGCTGGCGTTGTATTCTCTGAAGACCGCGCTGGCGGCGTTGAAAAACGATAAGCCTACGGCGAAAGAGACGCCGTACGAGCCGATGCCTGAAAACCTGGAAGAGATTGTGACCCAGGCGAAAGGGGCGCATTAACCTGTGTGCCGGGTGGCGGCTTCGCCTTACCCGGCCTACATTTTTTCTCCGCCCTCTCCCTCCGGGAGAGGGCCGAAAACAAACGAGAAACTGATTATGTTCGACACCCTTTCCAAAGCAGGTAAGTACCTGGGCCAGGCCGCCAAAATGATGATTGGCGTGCCGGACTACGATAATTACGTCGAGCATATGCGCGTCAACCATCCGGACCAGACGCCCATGACCTACGAAGAATTTTTCCGCGACCGCCAGGATGCCCGCTACGGCGGCAAGGGCGGGGCGAAGTGCTGTTAACCCTCTTTCGGTAAATAGAGGCTGATCTGTTCCTGCTTGCAGCCGTAGATCGCTGCCAGCTTTTCACGGGTGCGCTTTTGCGGACGGGAGTCGAGCGCTTCCAGCTGCGACACGGCGGACTGGGTGATGCCGAGTTTCTTAGCTACTTCCTGCTGGGACATGCCGCGCAGGATACGCCACGCGGCCTGCAGGCTGACGTTCTCGTTATGCATGACGTCGCACACTTCACCAGGTAATCCTACGTCATCATAACAATCGTGTTCGACTTCAATATCCTCTAGATCATCATCGGTTTCGTCGTCAATTTCTGCCATCTGTAAGCACATACGAAAGTATTCATCATAGGGAATAACGACGTACTGCGCTTTTCCGTCATCGTCCTTAATTAGCTGAACAGCCATAGGGGGCTTTCTCCTCGTGAAGGTAGGTCGTTGATGTTCTGCGCTTGACGGCCAAAACATAACAATGGTTATCGGGATCGTCCCGAAGTGTAATCAGAATGCGGTAATCGCCAACGCGTAGCCGGAATTGATTTTCTGTCGCCGATATTTTTTTGATATCGGGCCGGGGAGCTGAGCGATCGTCCAGCTCAGCAAGTTTTGCTTTGATTCTTCGCTGATATCGGCCATCGATTTTGAAAAACTCTTTCTTTGCATTCTTTGACCAGACAATCTTCATCCGTACCTCCACTGTACGCCCGCACAAAGTATAAGGAAATAATAAGACTATTAGATAAATTCCGAATTTCTAATGGGATACTGTAGAGCGGTGAAATAACCGGAGAAAGCGGCAAAACGCGAACCGTCGAGGGCGCTCGGAAACGCCTCTGCCGGGCGACAGAGGCTTGCAGGGAGATTGCGATCAGGCGTTCAAACCGCCGTCCACGTCCAGGCCGGTACCGGAGATCTGCCCGGCCGCCGGGCTGGCAAGAAACGTGACCGCCGCCGCGACGTCTTCCGGCTGACCGTAATGACCCAAAGCAATAAGCTGACGCTGAGAGTCAGCCTGTTCCCCGTCTTCCGGGTTCATATCGCTGTTGGTGGGGCCGGGGTGCACCAGGTTAACGGTAATGCCGCGCGGCCCTAAATCACGGGCCAGCCCGCGGGTGAGGGAATTCAGCGCCGATTTGGTCATCGAGTAAACGGCAATGCCCGGCTGCGCCACACGGTTTGCCAGACAGCTGCCGATGTTGATAATGCGCCCGCCGTCGGACATGTGCACCAGTGCTTCCTGAATGGCGATAACCACGCCGCGAATATTGACGTTGATAAGGGCGTCAATGTCCGCCAGCGTCATGGACTCCAGCGGGCCGCCGCGCGCGATCCCGGCGTTGTTGACCAGAATGTCCAGCCCGCCAAGGGAACGCGCCGCATGGGTGACGGCATCCTGAATCGCCTGCGCGCTGGCGCTGTCGGCCTGCACGGCTTCGCTGTGTCGTCCCAGCGCCTTAATCTCATCGGCGACCGCCTGGGCTTTATCGGCAGATTTTTCATACGTAATAATCACATCCGCACCGGCGCGCGCCAGCGACAGGGCAATCGCACGACCCAACCCGCGGCTGGCGCCGGTAACCAGCGCCTTTTTACCTGTTAAATCGATCTGCATGATGACCTCGTTACGAGAGTGGTAAGAATCATCATTAGGTATAGCCTGTCGGCGCGATCAACGGCTGAAGGATTCCACTTTCTCAAACGCGGCGCGCAGAACGTCAGGCGTTAACGTAACAGGTAAATAGTGAATCGACTCCACCGGGCGCAGGGTGTGGGCGATGACCCGATCCAGCTCGTCGCGGTTATTGATGTCGACGTCCAGCTCGCGAAGCGTGGTCGGCAGGTTAAAACGCTGGTACGCCGCGACCAGCTGCGCCAGCACGTCGTCCTGGCCGAGCAGGGCGCTCTGCACCAGAATGCCGTAGGCTACCTTGGTGCCGTGCAGGTATTTTTCCGTCTGCGGCAGCACGGTTAAGCCGTTGTGTACCGCATGAGCCGCCGCCACGCGGGTATAGCGCTCGCCCAGGCCGCCAACCATTCCGCCGCCGGCGATGATTGCATCGACCACGTCCCGAAACGCCTGCGTCTGTTCGCCGCGCTGCTGGTCGGCCAGCGCCTCTTCGCTGCGCGTCAGCAGCACGTCGCGGATCGCCAGCGCGCCGTTGATGCCCAGCCGCACGGTCAGCGGCAGGTTCTCCGGCTCAGGTGCCAATACCACCGCTTCGTACCACTTCGCCAGCGTATCGCCGATGCCCGCCAGCAGATACTCCGCCGGGGCGTTAAGGACGATCTGCGGCTCCACCAGCACCAGGAAGTTGGCGTCGTCGAAGATCTCAAAATGCAGCGCCTGACCGGCATCGTTGTACCAGACGGAGAGCGGGGTCCACGCCGCGCAGGTGGCGGCAATGGTGGGGATGCCCACGAACGGCACCCCTAAGCGGCGCGCCACGGCCTTGACGGTATCCATCACCGCGCCGCCGCCGACGCCAATCACCACGCTGGCGTCGCTGCCGGATTCATTCACCAGATGGGTGACGTCGCGCTCGCTGCAGTGGCCTTTAAACAGCAGGCGTTTCGCCCCCGGCGCGTTAAAGCTCTCGGGCAGGAAAGGGCGCGCGCCTTCGATAGCGCGCTCGCCGTAAATCCACACCGCGCGGGAGAGCTGTTCCGGGGTAAAGAAGTTATCCAGCCTCGCAAGGCTTCCGGGATGAGAGAAGTAGTTCGCCGGGCCAGGCACGACGCGGATATCGGTGTTGCTCATGATGGTGTCCTTTTTGCGGAAGCGCTAACCCGATGTTATGTCTGGACATCCGGATGGCTAATAATATTTCGCTTTAACTTATGCCTTTTCCGTCGTTGTCAGTCAACCGGAGCTGTGAAAAATTCGATAAATCAGAAGAGTAATGAAGGATTTACGCGGATGGTTTCCAGTCGCCTTGAAATGCGCGGTATCAGCCTGGCCTTTTCCGGCTTTCAGGCGCTGTCGCGCGTGGACTTTACCTTAACCGGCGGATCCGTACACGCGCTGACCGGCGCCAACGGCGCGGGGAAATCGACGCTGATGGCGGTGCTGTGCGGCACGCACGACCACTATGAGGGCGAGATCAGCATCAACAACCAGCCGGTGAGCATCCGCGAACCGCTTGACGCCAAACGGCTGGGGATCCACCTCGTTCAGCAGGAGGTGGACGTGGCGCTGATCCCAGGGTTAAGCATTGCCGAAAACATCATGCTCGATCAGCTGGCGCAGCCAGGGCATCGCTTCAGCTGGCGCGCGATCCGCCAGCAGGCGAGACAGGCGCTGGCGCAGCTCGACGTGACGCTGGACGTTCGCCGTTCCATCGACGGCTGTTCGCTGGCCGAAAAGCAGCAGATTTTGCTGGCACGCGCCTTGTCCCACCACTGCCGTTTTTTGATTCTTGATGAGCCCACCGCGCCGCTGGACGCGCATGAGAGCGAGCGCCTGTTTGGGGTGGTGAGACGCTTAAAGCAGCAGGGCATCGGCGTGGTGTTTATCTCTCACCGCATTCACGAGCTGAAGGCCATCTGCGACACCCTGACGGTGCTTCGCGACGGCAAGCTGATCGAGTCCGGTCCGATGGCCGATCTTAGCGGCGAAGCGATCGTCGAGAAGATGCTCGGCCACGTGCTGAGCGATATCTATCCGCCCGCGAGGCCGCCGCACGGCGAAGAGACGCTGCTGCGGGTGGAAGGTCTGCATGACGACGCGCTGCTGAAAGATATCTCCCTGCACCTGCGCAAAGGCGAAATTCTCGGGATTGCCGGGCTGGCGGGCGCGGGAAAAACCGAACTCTGCAAGGCGCTGTTTGGCGCCACCAAAAGCCGTGTGGCGCGCGGTGAGCTGAATCATCAATCCTGGCAGCCGCGCGACCCGGCCGACTCCGTGCTGCGAGGTCTGGCGCTGGTGCCGGAGGAGCGGCGGAAAGAGGGCATTTTTATCGACGAGCCGGTGAGCATGAACCTTGCCGTATGCGCCGATAACAGCTTTTCGCGCTGGAGCCTGTTTGGCCATCGTCAGGCGTGGCGCTGGGCGGAAGAGGTGATAGCCCGCGTCGGCGTGCGCGCGCGTGGGCCGGGGCAGGTGCTGCGCCGTCTCTCCGGCGGCAACCAGCAGAAGGTTGCCATCGGTAAATGGCTGCGCACTGACGCCAGCGTGCTGATATTCGACGAGCCGACCAAAGGCGTGGACGTGAAGGCCAAAACCGATCTGTTCCAGCTTATTGACGGCCTGGCGCGCGAGGGCAAAGGGGTGATTTACGCCTCCGGCGAGTTTGCCGAGCTGGTCGGGCTGTGCGACCGCATCTGCGTGCTGTGGGACGGGCGCATCGTGGCGGAAATCGCCGGGGCCGAGGCCCGCGAAGAGACACTACTTTATTATTCAACCGGAGGAACGGCGCCGTGAGCAAGGCCCTTTCAGTGAACGTGGCGGCGTCAGGCCGCCAGCAGATTTTCGATTTTCTCTACAGGTGGGGCATGTTGCTGACCGTCGTCGCGCTGGTGGCCGTCTTTGGCCTGGCGTCGGACAGCTTCCTCGAACCGAACAACATCATCAACATTTTGCGCTCGATTGCCATCGTGACGGTGATTGCCATTGGCGTGTCGATCTCGTTGACCATCGGCGGGTTCGATCTCTCCGTAGGATCGACCGCGTCGCTGGCGAACGCGCTGGTGATTTCCCTTTTCGTCTGGCACGGCTTCGGCACCACCGAGTCGATTCTGATCACCCTCGCGCTCTGCACGCTGGTCGGCCTGTTTAACGCCTTTCTGATCGTCATCCTGCGCATTCCGGACATGCTCGCGACGCTGGCCAGCCTGTTTGTGATCCAGGGCGTGGCGATGACCTACAGCTACGGCGGGTCGATTACCGAGAACATGGTGCTGCCGAGCGGTGACATGGCGGAAGGCACCATCCCTGCGACGTTCAGCCTGCTGGGGCAGGTGCCGACGATTGTGATCATCATGCTGGTGGTGACGGTTCTGGCGCAACTGGGGCTGTCGCTCACCACTCACGGTCGTCGGATGTACGCCATTGGCGGTAACCCGGAGGCAGCGCGCCTCTCCGGCATTCGCACCACGCGCTACAAGGTGGCGGCCTACGTGATAGCCTCGCTGCTGGCGGGCCTGGGCGGGATTTTGCTGGCTTCGCGCATCGGTTCATCGCAGGTGAATGCGGGCGGCGGATACCTGATGGATGCGGTGGCGGCGGCGTGGATTGGCTTCTCTCTGGCAGGCTCCGGCAAGCCGAACGCGCTGGGAACCCTGGTCGGGGCGGTCATTCTCGGCGTGCTGTCGAACGGGCTGGTGATGCTCTCCGTGCCGTATTACGCCATGGACATTATAAAAGGGCTGGTGCTCGCGGTAGCGCTGGCGATTACGTACATACAAAAACGCTGACAACACAACGGGATAAAAAATGAAAAAGATTGCACTCTCTTTGGTGGCATTAGGGTTATTCACCGCTCTGCCTGGCTTCGCGGCCACGCCCGCACCGCTTCCGGCGGCCATTGCCAACCATGACGGCCCCATTCGTATCGCGGTGATCCGTAACCTCGGCTCAGACGACAACACCACGCAGTTTATTGCCGGGGCCATTCAGGAAGGGAAGAAGCTTGGCTTTAAGGTCAGCACCTTTTTAAGCAACGGGGACGACGCCAAATTCCAGGACTTCGTGAACCAGGCCATCAGCCAGAAGTACGACGGGATTATCCTTTCTCAGGGGCGCGATCCGTACTCCACCGCGCTGGTGAAAAAGGCGGTGGACGCCGGGATCAAAGTCGCCGTCTTTGATACGGCGGTTAACGGCGAGATCCCGGGCGTGACCGTCACCCAGCAGGACGATGCCTCCCTGACGAACCTCTCCTTCGGCCAGCTGGCGAAAGATTTCAACGGCAAGGCCAATATCGTCAAGCTGTGGGTGGCGGGCTTCCCGCCGATGGAGCGTCGTCAGGCGGCGTATAAAGAGTTGCAAAAACAGTACCCGGACATCAAAGAGCTGGAGTCTATCGGCGCGGTCTCTTCTGACGTGCAGGGTGACACCGCCAACAAGGTGGGTGCGATTCTGGCGAAATACCCGAAAGGTAAAATCGACGCCATCTGGGGAACCTGGGACGCCTTCAGCCAGGGCGCGTACAAGGCGCTCAAGGAGAACGGCCGCACCGAGATCAAGCTCTACAGCATCGACATTTCCAACCAGGATCTGCAGCTGATGCGCGAGCCGGGCAGCGCGTGGAAGGTGAGCGTGGCGGTGGATCCGAAGCTGATTGGCGCGACTAACGTGCGCCTGGTGGCGAACAAGATTGCCGGGGAAGCTACGCCTGCGACCTACGATTTCAAAGCGGCGGCCATTCCTCAGGCGCTGCTGACCGCCCAGCCGGGCCCGGTGAACGTGGCGTCGCTGGGGAAAATCATTCCGGGTTGGGGCCAGACAGAAGATTTTATCGCGCCATGGTTTGCGACGCTGGAAGCGAAGAATAAATAAAACCAGGCCGGGTGGCGTCAGGTGCAGCCTGACGCCCTCACCCCGGCCCTCTCCCGCAGGGAGAGGGGGAAAACCAACAGTACCCGTAGGCCCGGTAAGCGTAGCGCCAACGGGCGAAAGGAGTTCAAGGTGTCTCAACTACCCCCACCCGAATACAGCTGCAATATGCGGCTGATTGGCCATAGCGATCAGGGCGGTCGTCCGGACGGCGTACAGCTGATGGTGCATCGCGGTTTCGCCTATATCGGCCATATGGTGTCGCAGGGCTTTTCGATTGTCGACGTGCGCGACCCGAAGAACCCGAAAGCGGCGGGCTACGTGCCCGCGCCGCCCGGCACCTGGAACGTGCACCTGCAGGCGCATGACGACCTGCTGCTGGTCATCAACGCGCGGGATCTTTTTGCCGATGCGCGTTTTGCCGATGAGAAGGTCTACTACACCCGGCAGGTGGGCGAGACCGTCAGCGACGTGCAGGACAAAGGCTGGAGCGCCGGGCTGCGCGTATTTGATATCTCCACGCCCGACAGGCCGCGCGAAATCGGCTTTCTGTCGCTGAGCGGCATCGGCATTCACCGCATCTGGTACGTCGGCGGACGCTGGGCCTACGTTTCAGCACTCATTGACGGCTTTACCGACTACATCTTTCTGACCATCGACCTGGCGGACCCGCGCAAGCCTGAAGTGGCGGGGCGCTGGTGGCTGCCGGGGATGAACCAGGCGGAAGGGGAGAAGCCGAACTGGCCGGAAGGGAAACGCTACGCGCTGCACCACGCGATTATCGCGGGCGATACCGCCTACGGCAGCTGGCGCGACGGCGGCCTGACGCTGCTGGACGTGAAGGACCGCACCCGGCCGAAGCTAATAAGCCACCGCAACTGGAGCCCGCCGTTTGGCGGCGGGACGCACACCGCGCTGCCGCTGCCGGACCGCGATTTGCTGGTGGTGCTGGACGAAGCGGTGCTGGATAACCAGGAGGATGGCGAAAAGCTGATCTGGCTGTTTGATATCCGCGAGCCGTCGAACCCGGTGAGCATCTCGACCTTCCCGCAGCCGGATGAAACCGACTACGTGGCGAAAGGGGCGCATTTCGGCCCGCACAACCTGCACGAGAACCGGCCGGGAAGCTTCGTCAGCTCGACGCTGATTTTTGCCACCTGGCAGAACGCGGGCGTGCGGGCGTATGACATTTCCAATCCGTATCGACCAGTGGAAACCGGTGCGCTGGTGCCCGCCGCGCCGGAGAGAATGATGGACACGCGGCCGAATCGCCCTCAGGTGATCCAGTCGTGCGACGTGTTTGTGGATGTGCAGGGGATAATTTACAGCACGGATTATAACGGCGGGCTGTCGGTGATTGAGTATTTGGGGTAAGTGCGGTTTGATGCCCTCACCCCGGCCCTCTCCCACAGGGAGAGGGAGAAAACCAAATGTAATCAGCTGTACTGCCGCACTCGTGCCACCAGATCTTCGGCGCTGTCGATGCGGTCGGCAATGACAATCAGCGCTTTACCGAGCGTTATGGCGTGGCGCAGGCACTCGTGGCGCATCGCCTCGTCCTGGATGGTGTCGATATCCGCGACGTGGGAAAGCCCGACGCTGCGGCGAATGAGCTCGGTTCCGCAGAAGCCGATGGCGTCATGCCAGACCTTTTTCAGGAACGCGGAGGCATAGCCCGGCGCGCCGAGCGCGGCGTCGCGGGATTTCTCGTTTGCCAGCGCCTGGAAGCGTTCCGCGAAGGTGTTCCACAGCTCCTGGATATCTGTCAGGCGCTGCTCGCGCGCGGCGGCGGCATCGCGAATGCCCAGATGCCCCGGCAGCCCGCAGAAGTTCAGCAGCAGGTTGCCGATGGCGGTGCCGACGTCAAAGCCAATCGGGCCAAAGTAGCCGAACTCGGCGTCGATGGCCTTCAGGCTGCCGTCGGCCACAAAAATCGAGCCGCTGTGAATATCGCCGTGCAGGAGCGCTTCGGCGTGCGAGAAGAAGCGGTGCTTCAGGGAGGCCACGGCAATTTTAAGCTGAGCGTCGTCGCGCAGGGCCGCGACGTCATTTTCCAGCTCGGCCGGATAGCTGTTGCGTTCGTGGATCTGGTACGGATCGTTGAAGAACAGATCTTCGGTGATCTCGCACATCTCCGGGTTGATGAATTTCGCCACCTGCGCTTTTTTCGCGTGCGGGTGCAGGTAGAAATCGCTGGTGTGGAACAGCGCGTGCGCGAGGTATTCGCCCAGCTGACGGGCCGCCTGTGGGTAGAAATTATTTTTAATCAGCTCGCCGCGCCAGATGCGATGGCTGGAGAGATCTTCCATCACCATCACCGCCAGCTCCGGGTCAAAGTGGTGGATTTTCACGGTGTGCTGCGGGCTGTGCTGGTAGTGCTCGACCAGGGTCTGTGCTTCAAGACGGGCGCGGTCCAGCGTCAGCGGCCAGGACTCGCCGACGCAGCGCACATAGGGCAGCGCCTGCTTAACGACGATGCGGCTCACGCCCGCGCCGTCGAAAATTTTGAATACCAGATTGAGGTTGCCGTCGCCTACTTCCTGCGCCTCTACCAGCGATGAAGGATCGTCAAGTCCGCCAAACTGCCTGGCATACTCCACGGCGTCCTGAGCGGTAAAGGTACGGTATTGCGACATGGCCTGCTCCTCACGAGTTTTCTAATTAAGACATGTAGACGTCTATACATCTGGATTTCATCCTGACACAATGTGCTACAACAACGCAACAGGGAATTAACGACATGCAGACATTACAGACGACCAGCCTGCGGGTGGCGGATAATCAGCTCTTTATTCTCGATCAGCAGGCGCTTCCGCAGGAGAAATGCTGGCTGGATGCCTCGACGGTAGAGGCGCTGGTCGGGCATATTCACGCCCTGCGCGTGCGCGGCGCGCCGCTGATTGGTCTCTCTGCAAGCCTGCTGCTGGCGCTGCTGGCGGAAAACGGCAAAAGCCGCGACGAGCTGGCGGCGGCGCTGGAAACCCTGCGCGCCTCCCGCCCGACGGCGGTGAACCTGATGAACAATCTCGACCGCATGAAGATTGCGCTGTGGCAGGAAGATTATGTTCCGGCGCTGGTGGCCGAAGCGCTGCGCCTGATTGACGAAGACAAACGGCTTTGCGACGCGATTGCGAAAGCCGGTAGCGCGCTGGTGAAGCCCGGCAGCCGCCTACTGACCCACTGCAACACCGGCGGGCTGGCAACGGCGGGCGTCGGTACCGCGCTGGGCGTGATTGCCCGCGCGCATCAGGAAGGCAACGTCAGCAGCGTCTGGGTGGATGAAACCCGTCCGCTGCTGCAGGGCGGTAGACTGACCGCGTGGGAGCTTGGCGAGCTGGGCGTACCGTACCAGCTGATTACCGATTCCATGGCCGCCAGCCTGATGGCAAAAGGGGAAGTTGACGCCGTGTGGGTGGGCGCAGATCGTATTGCCGCCAACGGCGACGTGGCGAACAAGATCGGCACCTATTCTCTGGCGGTGCTGGCGAAATTCCACGGCATTCCGTTTTATGTGGCTGCCCCGCAAACGACCCTCGATCCGGACTGCCCGAACGGGGACGCGATCCCCATTGAGCAGCGCGCCGCCAGCGAGGTGACGGGCGTGGCCGGAAGCTTTGGCGCGGTGCAGTGGGCGCCGGAAAACGCGCAGGTCTATAACCCGGCGTTTGACGTTACGCCTGCCTCGCTGGTTAGCGGCTGGGTGCTGGATACGGGCGTGGTCACGCCGGAAGCGGTGGCAAACGGGAAATTCGCCTGAGTCCGGCTATCCTTTAAGGGGTTCCCTTAAGAGGACAATATCGTGACGCTCGATCCTGAAACTGACTTAAAACTGGAGCGCGTGGTGGATGCACCGCGCGACCTGCTGTGGCTCTGCTGGACCACGCCGGAACACATCAAAAACTTCTTCATTCCTGCTCCCCATAAGGTGACCGAATGCGATCTCGATCTCCGCGTGGGCGGGCGGTTCAACACCGTGTTTGATGTGGACGGTCAGCGGATGGATAACCGGGGCGTCTTTCTGGAAATCGATCCCGGTCAAAAGCTGGTCTTTACCGACGGTTACGGGGAGGACTGGAAGCCTGCGGAGAAACCGTTTATGACGGCGATCCTGCTGCTGGAAGACGTAGGCGAGGGCAAAACCCGCTACACGGCGATTGCGCGTCATCCGACGAAGGAAATCCGCGAACAGCACGAGCAGATGGGCTTCCACGAAGGGTGGGGGATTGTGCTGGATCAGCTTGTGGGGTATGTGAAGTCTCTTCGACCCCCTCTCCCTTGAGGGAGAGGGTTGGGGTGAGGGGGAGAATTCATTGATCAAGTCGAAGATAGGTTTCTCTTTTTGGTATTCCTCATCTGACGAAATATTGGCTCTCCCTTTTCATCAAAGTATCTTTCCGGCCATATCACATCGGGCGGAATGTTTAGCGCCTGAGCGATAAGCAATTCACCTTTGGGCCATGGTCGGGTAAGCGCGTTTGCCAGTGTGGATGAGGAAAGGCCAGCCTTTCGGGACAACGCAGCAAGGCTTGTTCCGTGTTTCTTTAGTGCGGCGATGATATCGGCAGGATGCCAGTTCTGATGACGCATTGTGTCCTCCTTACATGTATTTGTTACGCACTTAATTATCCTGTTTTGGGATAAAAACACAATGGGAGGATATTCGATTTCAGGATATTTGTATGGAATCGGAACAATGGCCTCAGTTTACTCGGACGAATACCAGCGTGTTATCAGTGCGTTGAAGAAAGCTCGTAAGGAGAAGGGGATTACTCAGGCGCAGCTTGCTGAGGCTTTGGGGAAACCCCAATCGTTTATCGCTAAAGTGGAAAGTGGTGAACGCAGGTTAGATGTGGTGGAGTTTGTGCATCTGGCGAGGCTGGTTGACGCAGATGTACAGAGGATTATCGCCAGTATTTAATTAATGCCTGAAATAGGAATGACCACCTCAGCCGTATGTTCCCCTCACCCTAACCCTCTCCCCAGAGGGGCGAGGGGATAGCTCAGTGCTCGCATTAATTTGTGGGGATCACTCATCCCACGGGGAGAGGGAGAAAAGATTATGCCATTCGCGGATACGCATCCGCGATGGCATCGCCCGTAAACTGCGCCACCCAGCCTTCCGGATTGTCGAAAATACGAATCGCCGTAAAGTTCGGCTCTGAGCCCATATCAAACCAGTGCGGCGTGCCGGCGGGAACGGAAATCAGATCGTTTTTCTCGCACAGCACCTGATACACCTCATCGCCAATGTGCAGGCAGAACAGCCCCGCGCCTTCCACGAAGAAGCGCACTTCGTCTTCGCCGTGGGTATGTTCGTTCAGGAACTTCGCGCGCAGCGCCTCTTTCTGCGGGTTGTCGGCGCGCAGGCTGATCACGTCCCAGCTCTGATAGCCTTTCTCTGCCACCAGTTTGTCGATCGCATGCTGATACGCCGCGATCACGGCTTCGGGCGCGGGATCGTGTCCTAAATCGCGATCCGCAGCCCAGCGTTCAAACCGCACGCCTTTGGCGTTGAGCTGTTGGGCGATCTCGGCGGCGTCGGTGCTGTACCACTGATGTTGACTGGCGTCTTTATCGGAATAAATGGTCAATGCGCTCATGAAGGGATCTGCTCCGGATTAATCTCGTCAAACTGGTGGACCTGATGGTGATGGCTTGCGCCGTCTTCATCACCGCGAATCAGCTGCAGGGTGCGAAAGCCTGCCTGTTCAGCCGCGTCCAGCTCCTGATGAATATCGGACAGGAACAGGATCTGCGACGGGGCGATGCCCGTTTGTGCCGCAATGTTCTGATAGGACTGCACCTCGCGCTTGGCGCCGATGTGGGTATCAAAATAGCCGCTGAACAGATGAGTAATATCACCTTCGTCGCTGTAGCCAAATAACAGTTTCTGCGCGGCAACGGAGCCAGAGGAATAAACATAGAGATCAATCCCTTGCGCCTTCCATTTTTCCAGCGCAGGCAGTACGTCCGGATAGAGGTGGCCGGTAAAGTCGCCGTTCACGTAGCCGTCATGCCAGATGATCCCCTGCAGGGCTTTGAGCGCCGTGGATTTGCGGTCCTCATCCATAAAGGCAAAAAGGGCCTCGATAAGCTCGCTGACGCTAGCGTGCGGGTTATCGATTTCATCACGCAGGTTGTCCAGAATGGATTTGACCGGCTCGGCGTACTGCTGCGCGGTCACGAAGGCCGCCAGCCGCTCACGCGCATAGGGGAACAAAACGTCATGGACAAAACGGATATCGCTGGTGGTCCCTTCAATATCCGTCACAATCGCGCGAATCATATTCTCTCCAGTTGTCGTAAACGCATTTCGCATTCAAATAAGAATTCTAGTCCTTCCAGATGACGGCGGGCCTCGGCCACGTCGCGTCCCCAGCAGGTTAAGCCATGACCGCGCAGAAGAAAACCATAATTAAGCGGGCGTTCCTGTGCGTAATGGGCGATTCGGGAGGCGAGGGCGTCAATATCCTGGTCGTTATCAAAGACCGGGATAGCCACCGTATCCAGATGCGTGGTCTGCCCTGTGAGGGACTTTTGCATCTCAAAGCCGCTGATGTTGAGCTCGGCTTCTTTGACCAGACGCGACAGCACCGTGGCGTTGACGGTATGAACGTGCAGGACGGCGTTGGCTTCCGGGAACAGGCGATAAATAAGGGTGTGAAGACCGGTTTCCGCCGACGGTCTACGGCCAGATGGCGCGCGGTTGGTGGCAATCTCCACCTGCAAAAAATCCTCCGTCGTCAGGCTGCCTTTGTCTTTGCCGGATTCGCTGAGCCAGCACAGGCGTTCGTCCTGACGCACCGACATGTTGCCGCCGGTGGCGGGTGCCCAGCCTTTAGCGCCAATCCAGCGGCAGGCGTCGACAAGATGTGTGAGTTGCAGGTTGTCTGTCATTTCCTTTTACCCTCGCGGCCAGGAATATTCATATGGTTTAGACGTCTAAGCGTCTTGATTGCCAAAGACTAACATCGTGTTATAGTGGCAGCAACATAAGTATTACAAGCAGGCACGATACAATGAGCAATAATGCATTGATTCCTAATAGTAAACTTCCCAATCTCGGTACTACCATCTTTACGCAGATGAGCGCTCTGGCGCAGCAGCACAGCGCCATTAACCTTTCTCAGGGCTTCCCGGATTTCGATGGCCCGACGTATCTGCAGGAGCGTCTGGCGTACCACGTGGCGCAGGGGGCGAATCAGTATGCGCCGATGACGGGCGTGCAGGCGCTGCGGGAAGCCATTGCGGATAAAACGGCGGAGCTATACGGCCATAAGCCCGATGCGAACAGCGACATTACGGTGACGGCAGGGGCGACCGAAGCGCTGTATGCGGCGATTACCGCGCTGGTGCGTAAGGGCGATGAAGTTATCTGCTTTGATCCGAGCTACGACAGCTATGCACCTGCGGTTGAACTCTCCGGCGGCGTGGTGAAGCGCGTGGCGCTTCAGCCGCCGCATTTTCGCCCTGACTGGCAGGCGTTTGCTGCGCTGCTGAGCGACAAAACCCGCCTGGTGGTCCTGAACACCCCGCACAACCCGTCGGCGACGGTGTGGCAAAAGGCCGATTTCGCCGCACTCTGGCAGGCGATTGCGGAACGTGAAATTTACGTGCTGAGCGATGAGGTCTACGAGCACATCTGCTTTGCAGAAGAAGGACATGCCAGCGTGCTGGCCCATCCGCAGCTTCGCGAGCGCGCTATCGCCGTCTCGTCATTCGGTAAGACTTACCATATGACCGGCTGGAAAGTGGGCTACTGCGTTGCACCGGCGGCTATCAGCGCCGAGCTGCGCAAGGTGCACCAGTATCTGACCTTTGCCGTGAACACGCCGGCTCAGCTGGCGCTGGCGGATATGCTGCGCACCGAGCCGGAGCACTATCGCGAGCTGCCGCACTTCTATCGTGAACGTCGGGATCTGTTTGTGGCGGCGCTAAGCAAAAGCCGTCTGGAGATTTTGCCCTCAGAAGGGACCTATTTCCTGCTCGCCGACTACAGCGCGATTTCGGATCTGGACGACGTGAGCTTCTGCCAGTGGCTGACGAAAGAGGTGGGCGTGGCCGCCATTCCGCTGTCGGTGTTCTGCGCCGATCCTTTCCCGCATAAGCTTATTCGTCTTTGCTTTGCGAAGCAGGAATCGACGCTGCTGGCGGCGGCAGAGCGTCTGAACACGCTCTGATTATTTCACCGTCCACGCTTCTGAGTAACGGCGGTCTGCGGTCTGCAAACAGCTCCAGCAGACCGTTTATTTGTCTGAGGCGCAAGACTTCATCGCCGTCCATTCCCAGCGCCTTGCTTATTCTCATCCTGCGCAATAAATACCAGACTGTAGCGCCAATACAAAAGAGAGGATGATATCAGTCAATAATCAACTGGATATATGCCGCTTAATTCTATGACGTGATGCTTTTTTAAAATCGTAGTTCTCATTTTGTGTGAGAACCACAGCAATATCTTACGGTAAGGATAATTCTTCAATAAAACTCGCGAATGCTGAGCTATTGAGCGCGGAACGGTTGTACATCATGTAAATATCAATGCTGGGGAATCGAATGTCAGTTTCCACTTTTCGCAGGTTGAGGGCTGGCCCATATTGTTCGAAGGCCGGCGCGGGTACTAATCCTATGAGATCGGACGAACCGATCACCGACAGAAGGGAGATAAAAGAGTCGCTACGATAGACGATATTTCTTTTGGTTAACAGGCTTTCGGCCTTTTCCTGATAGTCTTTGAAGCTGTTCTCATCGTTCAGGTAGGCGGTGAAGTTTTCATTCAGGATCTCTTCACGCGTGGGATTTTCACTGAGACGGGGATGGCCCTCACGACAAACGAGGACGAAAGGAAGTTTATGGTAGAGGCTACAGGCGACAGAATGATTGTTAGAAGAAGAAAATGAAAATATCAGGTCGGCTCTTCTGTAGGCTAAAAGATCTTCTGCTGAATCAGACGAAAGAAAAACATCATGCAATTCAATTGAATAGTTATGGTTATCCATGAGCAGTTTTATAGGGTCAAGCGTTGCTTTCGTACTCATAAAATGCGGGCAATAAATGACAAAGTTCTTCTTCAACCCGCTGCTGTGCATGATATTGATAGTCTGCTCCAGCTGGTTCAGGTTCTGTTCCAGATGATGATGCAGATTGACGCCGACGGTCGTGGGCGTGATCCCTTTACCGGAACGGATAAACAGAGGATCGTTGAGTTGCCCTCTCAGACGCTGCAGTGACTGGCTCACGGCAGAGGGTGTGATATACAGCGTTTCGGCGGCTTTACTGATACTAAGGTGCTGGTAAATGCACTCGAAAATGACTAACAGATTAAGATCGAATTTTTTAAGGTCATAGAGGTTTGCCATGTTTCGTCCTGAGGGCGCTGCGTTTGCTGTGGTTATCATATAACTGATAACAATAGTTTGAGGCTAACCATTTATAATTCTTTCGGTTAATTCTCTTAGTTTTAAATTAAAAACATCTTAATATATCACGGTGGCAGATTATTGAAATAGCGCTTCGAAAGCGATTGAGATAATTTTATTGTAGAAAAGTGAGTGATCATTTTAAATGACAATTGCCATTTATATATCGCGATAGTTTTATAATAAAAATACATCTGTAACGCTCCGGAATGATGTTCGACGCAACCTATCACAGCCATAGGCAGGAATGCCTCTCTTATGGATTGCTCAATCCCTGCGCGGGTGGTGTAATCAAAAGGCTGTTACCGCCTTGATATAAAGGGTTGTAGAGCGCAACGCAACGCCAGTTTCGGCTGGCACTGAATGTACCTGCGGGGAATTCAGGTATCAGGGCCGCCCGTTGAGGCGGCCTTTTTACTTTTAGGCTTTCCTGTAAAAGGTTCACCTTGTTGTCTTGTCGACGTTGTAAGGTTTGGCTGATTGATTTGATAAAGCATACGCATTAGCCCCGATGAATAAAGTTGGTTACCTTACATCTCAACGAAAACACGGAGGAAGTACAGATGTCTTTGATTAACACCAAAATTAAACCTTTCAAAAACCAGGCGTTCAAAAACGGTGAGTTTATCGAAGTTACCGAGAAAGATACCGAAGGCCGCTGGAGCGTCTTCTTCTTCTATCCGGCTGACTTTACCTTCGTTTGCCCGACTGAACTGGGTGACGTGGCAGACCATTACGACGAACTGCAGAAGCTGGGCGTAGACGTTTACTCTGTCTCTACCGATACCCACTTCACCCACAAAGCATGGCACAGCAGCTCTGAAACCATCGCGAAAATCAAATACGCGATGATCGGTGACCCGACTGGCGCCCTGACCCGTAACTTCGACAACATGCGTGAAGATGAAGGCCTGGCTGACCGTGCCACCTTCGTTGTTGACCCGCAGGGCATTATCCAGGCTATCGAAGTTACCGCTGAAGGTATCGGCCGTGATGCGTCTGACCTGCTGCGTAAAGTGAAAGCAGCGCAGTATGTCGCTTCTCACCCAGGCGAAGTGTGCCCGGCTAAATGGAAAGAAGGCGAAGCAACGCTGGCACCATCCCTGGACCTGGTCGGCAAGATCTAAATTTCCGTCGTCTTTCACGCCATAGCTGCGTTGGCGTCGCCTGCTCACCCCGGTCACTTACTTCAGTAAGCTCCCGGGGATTCACAGGCTAGCCGCCTTGCTCTGACGCGAAATACTTTGGAAATTTTTTCAATTATGGGCGCACCCGCGCCCATGTTATTCCAGCACCATGATGCAAGTTGCATTCAGGCCGCCCACATAAGGCAGCTTGCATGATGACGTCTTAAGAGAGGGAAGAACAATGCTCGACACCAATATGAAAACCCAGCTCAAGGCCTACCTTGAGAAAATGACTAAACCCGTTGAGCTGATTGCCACGCTGGACGACAGCGCGAAATCGGCAGAGATCAAAGAACTGCTGGCTGAGATCGCCGAGCTGTCGCCAAAAGTGACCTTCAAAGAAGATAACTCGCTTAACGTCCGTAAGCCTTCTTTCCTGATTACTAACCCAGGCTCTGAGCTGGGGCCGCGTTTTGCCGGCTCGCCGCTGGGGCACGAATTTACCTCGCTGGTGCTGGCGCTGCTGTGGACCGGCGGTCATCCGTCGAAAGAGGCGCAGGCGCTGCTGGAGCAGATCCGCGATATCGACGGCGATTTCGAGTTTGAAACCTATTACTCGCTCTCCTGCCACAACTGTCCGGACGTGGTGCAGGCGCTGAACCTGATGTCGGTCCTCAACCCGCGCATCAAGCACACGGCAATTGACGGCGGTACCTTCCAGAATGAAATCACCGATCGCAACGTGATGGGCGTTCCAGCGGTCTACATGAACGGCAAAGAGTTCGGCCAGGGCCGTATGACGCTGACCGAAATCGTAGCCAAAGTGGATACCGGTGCTGAAAAACGTGCGGCGGAAGAGCTGAACAAACGTGATGCCTATGACGTGCTGATTGTCGGTTCCGGTCCGGCGGGCGCGGCGGCGGCAGTGTACTCCGCGCGTAAAGGGATCCGCACGGGCCTGATGGGTGAACGCTTTGGCGG
>NZ_QFXN01000094.1:0-25900 GCF_003144775.1 Enterobacter sp. CGMCC 5087
CCGTGGACATCGAAAACTACATTTCCGTGCCGAAGACCGAAGGCCAGAAGCTGGCAGGGGCGCTGAAGGCGCACGTCAGCGACTATGACGTAGACGTGATCGACAGCCAGAGCGCCAGCAAGCTGGTTCCGGCAGCGGTCGAGGGTGGTTTACACCAGATTGAAACCGCGTCCGGCGCGGTGCTGAAAGCGCGCAGCATCATCATTGCCACCGGCGCGAAATGGCGCAACATGAACGTTCCGGGCGAAGATCAGTACCGTACCAAAGGCGTGACCTACTGTCCGCACTGCGACGGCCCGCTGTTTAAAGGTAAACGCGTGGCGGTGATCGGCGGCGGTAACTCGGGCGTGGAAGCGGCTATCGACCTTGCGGGGATTGTTGAGCACGTTACCCTTCTGGAGTTCGCTCCAGAGATGAAGGCCGACCAGGTTCTGCAGGATAAAGTTCGCAGCCTGAAAAACGTCGACATCATACTGAACGCGCAGACCACGGAAGTAAAGGGCGACGGCAGCAAAGTGACCGGTCTGGAATACCGCGACCGCGTGAGTGGCGACGTGCACAGCGTGCAGCTTTCAGGGATCTTCGTGCAGATTGGTCTGCTGCCAAACACCACCTGGCTGGAAGGCGCGATTGAGCGCAACCGCATGGGCGAAATCATCATCGATGCGAAATGTGAAACCAGCGTGAAGGGCGTGTTTGCGGCGGGCGACTGCACCACCGTGCCGTACAAACAGATCATTATCGCCACGGGCGAAGGGGCGAAGGCGTCTCTGAGTTCCTTTGACTACCTGATTCGCACCAAAACCGCATAACAGAAGAAAGTAAGGCTACACCTGCAATAGCGAGAGGCCACCGAAAGGTGGCCTCTTTTTTTATCTTACGACCATCACCGGTATATGGGTGTGGCGGATCACGCTGGAGGCGTTAGATCCCAGCAGATGCGTGGTAATGGAAGGGTTGCGCGAACCGATGACCACCACGTCTGCTTTCAGCTCGTTCGCCAGTTCATTTACAGCATCACGTACGCTGCCGAATCTGACGTGCGTTTTGATCCGTGAAGGGTCGATGCTGAAGTGGCTGACCATGGTTTGCAGGCGCGTTTCCGCCTCGTGCTGCAGATGTTCTTCGAAGCGGCGCACGTCGGCAGCAAAGCGGTGCAGGCTCAGGCTGGCGGAGCCCGGGAGCACGTGCAACAGATGAATGACCCCGTCCTGCTGCGCCAGGAACTCCGCGTGGCGTACGGCCTTGTCGCTCAACTCCATCTCAAAAACATCAACCGGCATAATGATTCTCTGATACATACCCGTTTCTCCTTGTTTATAAACGCTGTACTCATTCAACCACAAAATAGTCATGGTTTCTGTAAGCGCCCCGTCAGTTTTCTTATCTTGCCAGGATAAATCTCAAAAGAACCGTATTCATGAGCAGACCTTCAGGGGTAGCTACCCTTATACACTTACCTGGAACCTTTCGGAGGTCGCATGAAAGCACTTACGTATCACGGTCCGCACCATGTTCGCGTCGAGAATGTCCCCGATCCCATTATCGAGCAGCCCGACGATATCATTTTGCGCGTCACGGCCACGGCGATCTGCGGCTCCGATTTGCATCTCTATCGCGGAAAGATCCCGAAGGTGCAGCACGGCGACATTTTTGGCCATGAGTTTATGGGGGAAATCGTCGAGTGCGGCGCAGAGGTAAAGAATTTGCAAAAAGGCGATCGCGTGGTGATCCCCTTTGTCATTGCCTGCGGAGACTGTTTCTTCTGCCGTATGCAGCAATATGCGGCCTGTGAGAATACCAATGCCGGGCAGGGCGCCGCGCTGAACAAAAAGCAAATTCCCGCGCCGGCCGCGCTGTTTGGCTACAGCCATCTCTACGGCGGCGTGCCGGGGGGACAGGCGGAATATGTCCGCGTGCCAAAAGGCAACGTCGGGCCGTTTAAGGTCCCGCAACTCCTTTCCGATGATAAGGCGCTGTTCCTGTCCGATATTTTGCCCACGGCCTGGCAGGCGGCAAAAAATGCGCAGATTGAAAAAGGCTCAAGCGTTGCGGTTTTCGGCGCCGGGCCGGTGGGGCTACTGACTATTGCCTGCGCGCGGCTGTTAGGGGCTGAGCAGATCTTTGTTATCGATCACCACCCGTACCGTTTGCGATTTGCCGAGGCGCGTTACGGCGCAATCCCCATCAACTTTGATGAGGATAACGACGCAGCGGAAAAAATCATCGAGCAGACCGCGGGCCAGCGCGGCGTTGACGCCGTGATTGATGCGGTAGGGTTCGAAGCGAAAGGCAGCACCACCGAAACGATCCTCAGCAATCTCAAAATTGAAGGTAGCAGCGGCAAAGCGCTGCGGCAGTGCATTGCTGCCGTTCGACGCGGTGGCGTAGTTAGCGTACCCGGCGTGTACGCCGGGTTTATTCATGGATTCCTGTTTGGCGATGCCTTTGATAAGGGGCTGACGTTCAGGATGGGCCAGACCCACGTCCATGCCTGGCTGGGTGAACTGCTACCGCTGATCGAAAAAGGGCTGCTTACCCCGGAAGAGATCGTGACCCATTATCTTCCCCTTGCTGATGCGGAACGCGCCTATAAGGTATTCGAAAAACGGGAGGAGGAGTGCCGGAAGGTGATTCTGGTCCCTGGTGCAGAAACGCCCGAGGCCGCAGAGCAGAAAGTTAAGGGCCTGGTGAATGCTTTCCCCGGTGGGGTTACATGAATACTCGCCTAGCTGTGGCGTTCAAGATAAAGCACGGCCAAGACGATAATCGCCGCAATAATCAGAAAAATAAGTGTGATAGCCAGTATCTCACTCATGACCGTCCCCACGGCACCAAAACAGATTAAGCGTGGATTAAGGGCTTTTTGCGCGATATAAGAAAATGGGGTGAATTTACGGAAAGAGGATGCGGCTGCATCCTCTGTGCAAAGCGGGTGGGCGCTTGTTCAGAAGTGGTTAACGCAGGTAATCGCCCGCGGCTTCTGGCTGGTAGAGCAACGCCAGCACTTCAAGATGGGCTGAGGCGCCGCCCGGCAATTCCCAGTGGATGGTATCGCCCGTGCGCAGGCCCAGCAGTGCGGCACCCACAGGCGCAAGAACAGAAAGCTGTGCGCTGCTGTCGGTCATCTGAGCCGGGTAAACCAGCGTGCGGATCAGCTCTTCACCGGTGGTCAGGTTGCGGAATTTTACCTGGCTGTTCATGGTGACCACGTCATGCGGCATCGTCTCAGGCGTGCACATCTGCGCCCGGTCGAGCTCCTCATTCAGGGCGTCGGCCACGGGAAGTGAGGCGAATTCTGCTTTTTCCAGCAGCCTGTCGATACGTTCTGCGTCGAGCTCGTTGATGATAATTGTAGGTCTGGACATTTTTACTCCATGTCGTTAATGCTGCGTGTAACGCAGAAACCAATCCAAAAGAAAACCCTCGCCGTCTGGCAGCGAGGGTTTAACTCTCCCGATGATACTGGCTGAAGGCGCAAGTTTGAAGTGATGAAGGTCACATTCATGGTCCATATGAATTTTCGCTGAAATTTATTCAGTCTTCATTCCGGACGGAATACGTTACGCTGAGAGTCCTGAACCCGGGCGTTGCGCGAAGCGTAATTCGCGTCAGCCCACCAACGAGAGAGAATTATGTACTTCTACCAACCGTCTCAGGGTCACGGCCTGCCGCACGATCCGCTGAACGCCATTATTGGTCCACGTCCGATCGGCTGGATCTCCTCATGCGATAAGGCCGGTCAGCTCAACCTCGCACCGTATAGCTTCTTTAACTGCTTTAACTATCGCCCGCCGATCATCGGCTTTTCCAGCAACGGCTGGAAGGACAGCGTGCGTAATATTACCGAAACAAAGGAATTTGTCTGGAACCTGGCGACGCGCGATCTCGCGCAGGCAATGAACCAAACCTCTGCAATGCTTCCCCACGATCGGGATGAATTTAGCTTTGCCGGGCTAACGCCAGCGGCGAGCCAGCTGGTTAACGCGCCCCGCGTCGCCGAAAGCCCGGTTAACTTTGAATGCCGCCTGTCGCAGTGCATTCAGCTTACCGGTGCCGACGGCACGCCGGTGGATACCTGGCTGGTATTGGGAGAGGTGGTTGGTATCCATATAGCCGAAACGCTGCTGGAAGAGGGGATATACCAGACGGCAAAAGCGCAGCCCATCCTGCGTGCGGGTGGGCCGACGGCGTACTATGGCATCAGTGACGAAAACCGGTTTGACATGGTGCGCCCGGGCGCGGATCAGTAACCGGCTTTATCAATCACGAACTGTTTTCCGCAGTTACCCGGATGTGGCTGCGGTGCAAATGACGCCGGAGAAAGCGGGTTGTTAATGGTGTCCGCCTTAAGCGAAATCTGCATCTCGGTCAGATACGCCGGATTGCCGTTGCAGGTCAGCTTGATCGCTTTGATGTTCTCCTTGCCCCAGCTTTTGGCAACGGCACTGTCAAAGTCGCTGCGATTGATGGTTTTCCCGTAATTATCGGCGAGGAATTTACCGACCGCGCTGTTTTTAACTTCCTGATTCATCCGCACCATCGTGCCGAAATAGGCATCCGGATCGAAACCAAAGCAGACGCCATGTTTGGCATATTCGTAACGTTCCAGGCAGGAATTACCGCCAGCACCCGGCATGACGTCGTTGAGCTTAGCTGCAGCAGAAAGCGAGAGTCCAGTTTCGGCGGCATCGCATTTGCGGCTGGCCTTCACTTCCGGCATGTTCGGAATCGGGCGCGTGGCGCAGCCAAAACGCATCCATCGACGTTCATCCACGCCGCGTGCGGCAATAGATTTTGGCAGGCCAGGCCATAGACCGTGGACGGTCAGAAAATCGGCTTTATTATCGCGCTCTTTTTGCAGGCGACATTCGTCAGGTTCATTGCGGTTGCGCTCGACCATGCTCTGGCAAAACCCGGTTTGCCAGGACAGAGCCAGCACATAGCGATCGAAATCGCCATACTGTGTTGCCTTCAGCGGTTCCGCCTGCGCGGAGAAGAAACAGAGAGAAAGCGCCATTGCGCCAGACGGGATGACGATATCCTTCCTGAACATATGATTTCCTGATCGAATGAGCACGATTTATTTCTGGAAGTTATTAAAGCACAAAAAGCGCCCGCAGGCGCTTTTTGGATATCCATAATTTAGCTTAGGCCGCGCCGGGTACCAGCACTTCCGTGGCGATAATCACGATAATCAGACCAACTATAACGGGCACTGAAGTGCGTTTGACGACTTCGAATGGCGAGATTTTCGCCATCCCGGCAACGGCGACGACCACACCCGACACCGGCGAAATGGTCCGGCCGAGGTTTGACGCCTGCAGCATGGGAATGGAGAGGTAGGCCGGGTTAATACCGGAGGAGTGAGCCAGTTTCGGGATCATCTCAACGAATGCGTAGAAAGGGGCATTACCGGAACCGGTGGTCATCGCCGCCAGCATGGTGAGCACCACCAGAACCAGCATCAGGATAATACTGGCCGAGCCGAACGAGGTGGCGATAGAAATCAGGCTCTGGATAAAGCCGATCGTGCTCAGACCCTGGGCAAAAACGCCCGCAGCAACCAGCAGGATCACCACGCCAGCGAAGGCATCCGCCATACCGCGATACGCCACTTCCAGACCCGAGAAGACTTTTTGCGTGTTAAAACCGCGCACAAACTCCAGCACGGCGGCCAGCAGCATACAGATGACCAGAATGGTGATGATGTGCAGCTGTGGACCCCATTTGCCGTCAAAAATCAGCACTCCGACGATCGGGGTGAACGGCAGAATGGCATAGAACGCGGGAGCGGTCGTGGTGATTTCACTCACGTCCATCATTTCATGGCTGATGTTTTCTTTCTTATCGAGATAGCGCTGCCAGAAGAAATGTGCGATCCCCATGCCCACGATGGCAACGATCGAGATCGGTAACGTGGTTTTAAAGGCGAAGTCGATGAGTGACATTTCCGCCGCCTTTGCCGCCAGCACAACGTCGCCGGAGGTCGGGGAGAGAATAATCGCTGCCGGAGACGCGCAAATTGCCGCGGCCGCTCCACGGCTGATACCGACATTCACCATGACCGGGAACAGCGTCGCCATGAGCAGTACGCCAAGTCCGGTAGCTGACGAAACGGCCAGCGACATGAGGCAGGCGAGGAAATAGGCGGCGACCATCAGCAGATACGGCGAGTTGATGTATTGCAGGGGTTTGGAGGCAAGCTTAACGACCATGTCGTTGGCGCCGATGTGGGTCATGTAGGCTGCAAAACCGCACAGCATCATGATCATCATACCCAGGTCACCGCCGCGGCTCATGAGCAATATTTTAATGTATTCAACAATATCTGTTGCCGTGTAACCGGTGCTGGTCGCGCTGGCAGGTAACACCTGGTGCCCCATTATTGCGCTGATAATCAGCAGCGTTAGACCGCCGACAAATAATACGCCCGTGGCCGAGTAGCCTTTAATGATGTAGCGTGCGACGCCGACAATGACGACGACTCCAATAAGGAGTTCGAATAACGTAAGCATGATTTCCCCTGTATCTCTGCTGCTATGGAGCACAAAAAATCAATAAAAAAAGAAGGATGAAAATGTGCCGAATAATTGGCCTGTTCTTGCTGATTAAAATCAATAAACAGACGACTAGAGAACCGAACAACCATGTTTTGCCATGGCCAGTACATTTATGTCATGCGGCCCTTGACCGTCAGAAATAGCGCAACATGCCTCATTAATGATAACAAATTGTTAATGTTTTGTATGGTTTTTCATGTTGCTGATTAACAAAGAGTAATGCGAAAAGTCACACCCCTTGTGGGCTTATTTGTACGTATCTCTCGCTTTCTTTAAGAATATTCCCGGAATGAGCCCGAATAATTAGGAATAACGCTGATGTCGTTAAGCTTTGATTCAACTACTTTATGGTAAACTTTGCCTCGAATACTAAGAATGGTAATTGCATTGTGATTGTACGTAATACATTTTTCTCTATTTTGTTGTTTATTTTTGGGCAGTTAACGTTTTCTTCTGTTGCACAGGCAGAAGGCAATGCGACGGATAAAGGCTGGTTCTCAACCTTTACGGATAATGTTTCCCAGACATGGACGGCACCTGAACATTATGATCTCTATGTCCCGGCAATAACGTGGCATGCGCGTTTTGCTTATGACAAAGAGAAAACCGATAAATACAACGAGCGTCCGTGGGGCGCGGGTTTTGGCCAGTCGCGCTGGGATGAAAAGGGAAACTGGCATGGCATCTATCTGATGGCCTTCAAAGACTCGTTTAATAAATGGGAGCCGATTGGGGGGTATGGTTGGGAGAAAACCTGGCGTCCGCTAGCGGACGAGAACTTCCACGTCGGTTTGGGCTATACCGCCGGGGTCACTGCACGTGACAACTGGAACTACATTCCGATCCCGGTCCTGCTGCCTTTGGCCTCTATTGGCTATGGTCCCGCAACGTTCCAGATGACCTACATCCCGGGTACGTACAACAACGGTAACGTTTACTTCGCCTGGATGCGTTTTCAGTTTTAACTGACAAAACGTTACATGCTGGTGATAAAACGCGCAGTTGTTGATTCATAAGCGATAAAAATCTGTCAGTGAAAATTAACGCGACTTTAGTCACTTTTTATCAAAGATCCGCTGGACAAAAGGTCCCACAATTGATGTACTGATAACCGACACAGCATTTGTGTCGTTTTTTAATGTAAAGGTAATTTTGATGTCTAAGATTAAAGGTAACGTTAAGTGGTTTAATGAGTCCAAAGGATTCGGTTTCATTACTCCTGAAGATGGCAGCAAAGACGTGTTCGTACACTTCTCTGCAATCCAGTCTAATGGTTTCAAAACTCTGGCTGAAGGTCAGCGTGTAGAGTTCGAAATCACTAACGGTGCCAAAGGCCCTTCTGCTGCTAACGTAATCGCTCTGTAATTCAGACGCGTCAGCAAGAATTTCAAAACCCGCTCACTGAGCGGGTTTTTTTCGTTTGAATCAGCCAAGCAGATACATTTTCAGGAAGCTGGCTACGATCAGCACGCTCAACAACACCATTCCTGCGCTCATCAGACTCTGTTTCATTCTGTCACCCTCGTTCATTACTGCATGCAGAGTGACAGAGAAAAATTAAGCCAACATTAACGGTTCGGCTGTTAATGCGCGCTTGCGGAAGAAAATAGCCAAAATGCGATCCCCGTCATCGCAAACGAGCCGAACATATTGATCGCCATATTCATTAGCGCCCAGCCAATGCGGCCTTCCTGAAAGAGAAAAACCGTTTCCGCAGAAAAGGTTGAGAAGGTGGTCAAACCGCCGCAGAATCCGGTGGTAATCAATACCTTCCAAATTGGGTCAATGTGCGTCATTCGGTTAAACCAGGCCAGCCCCATGCCGATGATAAAGGCACCAATCAGGTTAGCGGCAAGCGTCCCCATGGGAATCGCCTGATGCAGGGGGTTAAATCGCATACTCAGAAACCATCGCGCAACGCTACCCGTTCCCCCACCAATAAAAACGGCTAAAAGTAGTTGTAACACGCTAAATACCTGCTATTTGATGTGTAAGAGTAGCGAGTTTAACGCCGTTTATGATGAGGGGACAAATATGTATGTAGCGGTAGGGCAATTTGTGGTCACGCCTGACTGGCGTGAAAATGCGCTCACGTGCGTCGAACTGATGATGCAGGCCAGGCAGAAAGGCGCGTCGCTGTTGGTTCTCCCCGAGGCGCTGCTGGCCAGGGATGATAATGACCCGGATTTATCCGTGAAGTCCGCGCAGCCGCTGGACGGCGAATTCTTACAGCAATTGCTCGCCCAAAGCGCAGGCAATACGATGACGACAATCTTAACGATCCATGTTCCCTCCACGCCGGGTCGCGCGGTGAATACGCTCGTGGCGATTCGTGACGGGGCCATCGTCGCACGCTACGCCAAGCTTCATCTCTATGATGCGTTCAGCATCCAGGAGTCGCGTCGCGTTGACCCCGGAGACAGTATCCCTCCGCTGCTGGAGATTGACGGATTTAAGATCGGGCTGATGACCTGCTATGACCTGCGTTTTCCCGAGCTGGCGCTGCATCTGGCGCTGGAGGGGACGGACGTGCTGGTACTCCCCGCCGCGTGGGTCAGAGGGCCGTTAAAAGAGCACCACTGGGCAACGCTGCTTGCGGCGCGCGCGCTGGATACAACCTGCTATGTCGTTGCCGCAGGGGAATGTGGCACGAAAAACATTGGGCAAAGCAGGGTGGTTGACCCGCTGGGGGTGACGATCGCCGCCGCCGCTGAAGCCCCGCATTTGCTGCTGGCGGAGATAAACTTAGAGAGAATTGCGCTTGCGCGTCAGCAATTACCCGTTCTTCGCAATCGTCGGTTTGCGCCACCGCAATTATTGTGATGTTTTTTTCAACAATGCTTGATTCACCTTGTTACAGATTGCTATTGTGTGCACGCGCTAAATGACCGTTAATACAGTCAGGTTTTGGCGCTGAATGCAGCCTGTTTTAAGTAAAGAAGGTATCTATGGGTGAGATTAGTATTACCAAACTGCTGGTGGTTGCCGCACTGGTCGTCCTGCTGTTTGGTACCAAGAAGTTACGCACGCTGGGTGGTGACCTGGGGGCTGCCATCAAAGGCTTTAAGAAAGCGATGAACGATGATGATGCAGCGGCGAAGAAAAGCGCCGAGGATGACGTCCCGGCAGACAAGCTTTCTCACAAAGAGTGACAGCAACGCCTGAGGGCTTGCGAAAAAAAACCGGCTCATGAGGCCGGTTTTTTTGTATTACTGTAAATGAATATTACAGCATTATTTGACTTCTTCGCCTTTAGCCTGCATATCGGCATGGTATGAGGAACGAACGAATGGGCCGCAGGCAGCATGGGTGAAGCCCATCGCCATCGCTTCGGCTTTCATTTCATCGAATTCGTCCGGGCTCACGTAGCGCTGTACCGGCAGGTGGTGACGACTTGGCTGCAGATACTGTCCGAGGGTCAACATGGTCACACCGTGGCGGCGAAGATCGCGCATCACCTCGATGATTTCATCATTGGTTTCACCCAGACCCACCATCAGACCAGACTTGGTCGGAATATGCGGATGCGCTTCTTTGAAACGCTCCAGCAGCTTCAGGGACCAGTTGTAGTCAGCGCCCGGACGGACCTGACGGTAAAGACGCGGCACGTTCTCCAGGTTGTGGTTAAACACATCTGGCGGCGTTGCGGTCAGGATATCCAGCGCGCGGTCCATACGACCACGGAAGTCAGGCACCAGCGTCTCGATTTTGATGTTAGGGCTTTTCTCGCGAATGGCCGTAATGCAGTCGGCGAAGTGCTGAGCACCACCGTCACGCAGGTCGTCACGGTCAACGGACGTGATAACCACATAACGCAGCGCCATGTCGGCGATGGTCTGCGCCAGTTTCTGGGGTTCGTTAGCATCAGGCGCGACTGGACGTCCATGAGCAACATCGCAGAACGGGCAGCGGCGGGTACAGATAGCACCCAGAATCATAAACGTCGCGGTACCATGATTGAAACATTCAGCAAGGTTCGGGCAAGAGGCTTCTTCACAGACGGAGTGAAGGCCATTCTTGCGCATCGCCGCTTTGATCCCCTGGATACGCGAAGAGTCGGCCGGAAGTTTGATTTTCATCCATTCCGGTTTTCTTAACAGCGCCTCGCGCTCTGTAGCCACGTTTTTAACCGGGATAAGGGCCATTTTATCGGCATCGCGGTATTTAACACCGCGTTCCATCACAATGGGTTTACTCATAGCGTGCGTGTTCCAGTTGCGAATATCGAAGGAAAGCGTTTCAATTCAAGGGAATGTTGTATTTATCAACTATTTTTGAACGAACGACAGGCAGTATATCATTGAAACGGTCTTTAAAGCAGCCTGCCAGATCGCCAATTTGTAAAATAGTTGTTGTTTTGTGCCTTTTGCCCTGCGGGTTGCAGGGACTTGTGCTGGCTAAACCTGTCAGAAGGCCTGACGGATAATGCGGATGACGTTTTCCAGGACCGGATCGCGCAAACTTAGCTTGTTGTAATGCAGTGAAATCTCGATAGATTCCGCATTAAGCTGACTGAGCGGGATGCTTTCCAGCGGCCAGCATTTTTGTAGCAGACTGTACAGGCGTGATGGCATAACGCACAGCATGTCGCTGCTGCCGATCAGGGATGCGGTGGTAAACATATTGTAACTGCTGAAGCTGATCTGACGTTCAGGGAAAATTTCATCAATACGCTGACGAAGTGCATGATTTGATTGCCCTTCGGTCATGAAAGATGAGTGATCGTAGTTGCGCAGGTTTTCGATGGTTAACGGCTCGCTAAGAGCAGGATGCTGCTGGCGGCAAACCAGTACCAGGTTATCCGCATAAAGCACATTTTGCCCCAGCGCTCTGGCACTGAAGCTGCCGCTTTCAATAATAAGGTCCGTCTGGAACTGGGCAAGCTGAATGTCTGGTTCATTGAGAGGCACGTTGCGAAGCAGGAGCTGCGGTGCATGTTCTTTCACGGCCTGGAAGATCGTCGGCATCACCAGCACCCCTACAGAAGGGGAACAGCCGATGGTGATGGTTCGCTGCTTATCATAGCTCCCGGTTAAATCCAGCGCGCCCAGAATCGACTCCAGCCCCTGACTGATGTACTCATGGAGATGCGTGGCGTAAGCCGTCGGCGTTACCCCCTGGCCCTTGCGGATAAATAATGGGTCAGGAAATATAGCGCGAAGCTTTTGGATTGACTGGCTTATTGCTGATGGCGTGAGATTAAGAATTTTCGCAGCGTTAACGATACCCTTATGGACATATACCGCCTCAAAAATAGTCAGTAAATTGAGATCAATATTACGTAAAGTCCGAAAAATTTGTGGCTTGTCTTCGCCACCGGGTTCATTCAGTCGTTTGGCTGGTAAATTATTATACTCCACGCTTTCACTCCGTATACATTCACAATATGAATGATAGTTGAATTTATTTATTATGCTTGTAGAGATTCGTAAAGTGTTGGTTTTGTTTCACTTGTTTATCAAAAACAAACAGTTGAGTGATTATTGCTCACGTTACTTATGCCGTGCTTGCTGGAGGCTAAATAATATGTAGCGGTAATATTCGGGCGCTTCGAAAATATAGAATCTGCGGATTATTGTAAAGTGCAAAAGCGGTAAATAAACAGTGGCCCGCCAAATTATCGAGCCCTGTTGTATGATATATTAAGCAGGGATATATTCGTGTGGTGGATTGTTAAGTAGTGCTAAAACGTTCTTCAAAAGCACCGGACGAATAGTTTCTGGCGTAGCGGTTTCAACCCACTGGCGTACCTGCGTCATTTCCATGCCGGCATAGCCGCAGGGGTTAATGCGCTGGAAAGGCGCGAGGTCCATATTAATATTCAAGGCCAGGCCATGGAATGAGCAGCCTTTACGAATACGCAGCCCCAGGGAGCAGATCTTCATTTCCCCAACGTAAACGCCCGGCGCATCGACGCGTGGATGCGCGTCAATACCATATTCCGCCAGCGTGTTGACGACAGTTTGTTCCAGTAAGGTAACCAGTTCACGTACGCCAAGCTTTCTGCGTTTCAGATTGAGCAGGACGTACATCACCTGCTGCCCGGGCCCATGATAAGTGACCTGACCGCCGCGATCGCTCTGAATAACCGGGATATCTCCCGTCATTAGCAAATGCTCTGCTTTACCCGCCTGGCCCTGCGTAAATACCGGCAGGTGTTCGACCAGCCAGATCTCATCCGGGGTGCTGTCATCGCGTGAATCGGTGAAGTCATGCATAGCCTGGGAGACAGGCTCATAAGGTTGCAGGCCGAGGTGACGGACCAGAATTTTATCCTGATACAAAACTGCGTCTCCGAAGACGAGGGACAAAAGGTGTGGGGGAGTATATCACAGCGGGGAGAGGGGTTACCCGGCAAACCGGGTAACCGCAAAGGGACTACAGCACCATACGAACAATTTCGATATTGCCGAGCTCTTCGTACAACGTTTCAACCTGCTCAATGTGTGTCGCAGTGATGGTAATAGAGACAGAGTGGTAGTTGCCCTTGCTGCTTGGTTTTACTGACGGAGAGTAGTCACCCGGCGCATGGCGCTGTACCACTTCAACCACCTGATCAACCAGCTCAGGTTTCGCCAGACCCATTACTTTGTAGGTAAATGAGGTAGGGAATTCAAGCAGTTCGTTAAGTTTGGTTTTCATGTCAGCTCCGGCGTAACGTCAAAAAATAATAACTCCCACGTCAGGTGGGAGTTATCAGGATACTTAGTATATGGGGATCAAAATCACACTTTCAAGTGTTCAATTTTTAACCAAACCAGTGGTGGAACATCAATTTAATGTAATCAATGATTTTGCCGAAGAAATTGCCTTCAGGAATTTCTTGCAGGACAACCAGCGGACGCTGATCGATCGTTTTTCCATCCAGCTGGAAGTTGATCGTGCCCACAACCTGGTTTTTCTGCAGCGGGGCATGCAGCTCGGTGCTGTTCAGCACGTAGCTGGCTTTCAGATCCTTCATGCGACCGCGTGGAATGGTCAGGTAGAGGTCTTTATCAACGCCGAGTGAAGCACGGTCGTTGTCGCCGAACCAGACGGGTTCAGACGCAAACTCTTTGCCTGCTTTCAGTGGGTTCACGGTTTCGAAGAAGCGGAAGCCCCAGGTCAGCAGTTTCTTGCTTTCTGTTTCACGACCTTTAAAGGTGCGGCCGCCCATCACGGCAGAGATCAGACGCATCTGACCTTCAGTGGCAGAGGCCACCAGGTTGTAGCCCGCTTTGTCGGTGTGGCCAGTTTTGATGCCGTCAACGTTCAGGCTGTTATCCCACAGCAGACCGTTACGGTTGGTCTGACGAATACCGTTGAAAGTGAACTCTTTCTCTTTATAGATAGAGTATTCGTTAGGTACATCGCGGATCAGGGCCTGACCAATCAGGGCCATATCACGTGCGGAGCTGTACTGACCGTCTGCGTCCAGGCCGTGTACAGTCTGGAAATGGCTGTTTTTCAGACCCAGCGCGGTAACGTAGCTGTTCATCAGACCCACAAAGGCATCCTGGCTACCGGCGGCGAAATCGGCCATTGCCACGCAGGCATCGTTACCAGACTGCAGGTTGATACCGCGAATCAGCTGGGAAACAGGAACCTGCATACCCGGCTTCAGGAACATCAGAGAGGAACCTTTGAAAACAGGGTTCCCGGTTGCCCAAGCATCGTTACCGATGGTGACCAGATCCGATTCTTTGAATTTACCTGCCTTCATCGCCTGGCCGATAACGTAGCTGGTCATCATTTTGGTCAGGCTGGCCGGGTCACGGCGGGCATCGGCATTCTGTTCTGCCAGCACTTTGCCAGAGTTGTAATCGATCAGGATGTAGGATTCCGCGTCGATTTGCGGAACGCCAGGGATCATGGTCTTGATATTCAGGTCATCGGCGTGAGCTGCAGAGAGCGCAGCAGCGCAAAGGGCCGTGGTCAGCGCCATGCGCTGCACAAAACGAGCAGAAAAAGTGGTCTTCATGGTCAGAACTACGACATCCGTGATGGAATTAAAAAAAGTGCCTTACTATAGCAAATGCTATTCAGGCAGGCATCCGACTTTAAGCATGAGTTTGTGAATGTGTTTTACACTAACTGACAATTCGGATACCGCCGGTTAATTATTTCGCAACAGCGATAAATGACTGAAGTTGAGCTTCATTCTGCAGACGCTGCTGCAGGGATGCGGCCTGCGATTTGCTGGCAAACGGCCCCATCTGAATGCGCCAGACCGCGCCGTTCTGCTCAACGCGTCCCGGTACGCCAAACTGCTGGCTCAGACGCTGTTGGTACTGCTTGGCCCGGGCCTGATCGCTCACTGCGCCTACCTGAACCACATAGCTGCCGCTGGCCGCTGCTGGAGCCGCCACCGCCGCACTTTGCGTGGCCGCCGGCGCCGTTACGGGAGCCGGCTGGGTCGCTGGCGCAGCAACGGGAGCAGGGGCCGGAGTCGGCTCGCTGCCTTCCAGCACGCCTGAGGCTAAGGTCGTCGGTGCGCCAAGAAAGCCGCTACTCTTTACCGGCGCGCCGGTAGAATCCTCGCTTTGCAGCGTGTCATTGCTGATCGGGCGAATTTCTCCCCCCGGCTGAGCAGGCTCTGCCGGAGACGAGACGCTTCCCATTCCGCCGTCAAGATTTGGGCGGTCAGGAAGGGCATAGGTCTGTTTTGCCACCGTCGTACACGCGGTACCCGGCCCGGAGAGCGAACCATCCTGTGCGACGATAATCGGATCAATACGGACTTTGGTGTTGTTCGAGGTGTTCAGGCGATCGGCAGACGCGCGCGACAGGGAAATCACCCGGTCATTCCCGTAAGGTCCACGGTCATTGATCCGCACGACGATCATACGGCCATTCGCCAGGTTGGTGATACGGGCGTAGCTCGGGATCGGCAGCGTCGGGTGTGCCGCCGTCAGCTGCATTGGGTCGAACGCTTCCCCGGAAGCCGTCAGGTTACTGCCTGGCTCGGCATCATAAATGGCGGCAAAGCCCGCCTGACTGAAACGGGAAGGATCCTGAACAATTTTATAGCTTTTGCCGTCGCGCTCGTAATCCTGATTGGCACTGGCATTCAGCGGTTCATAAACGGGATCGGCACCGCTGATTTCAACGATCGGGCCATTACACACCGCAGGCTGCGGCGGCGCGACGGTTGCCTGTTGCTGACCATCATCACTTGTGCAGGCCGCAAGTAAACTTGCCGCGATGCAGATCCCCAGCCACTGCTTACGCATTCCGATCCCCTTATTTTTATACGCTTTTTGACAACATTTTTCTGTGGGTATGGATCGACATCACGATACCAAACCCGGCCATCAACACGATCAGTGCCGAGCCTCCGTAACTCACCAGCGGCAGCGGTACGCCTACCACCGGCAGAATACCACTCACCATACCAATATTTACGAAGACATAAACGAATAAAATCAGCATCAACCCGCCGGCCATGACGCGACCAAAGGTGGTTTGCGCGCGCGCTGCAATCCACAATCCCCGCATGATCAGCAGGACGTACAGCGCCAGCAATATTAAGATGCCAACCAGCCCCAGCTCTTCCGCCAGTACAGCAAAGATAAAGTCGGTGTGGCGTTCCGGTAAAAACTCCAGCTGCGACTGCGTGCCGTGCAGCCAGCCTTTACCGCGCAGGCCGCCGGAGCCAATCGCAATCTTGGACTGAATAATATGATAGCCCGCGCCCAGCGGATCGGTTTCCGGATCGAGCAGCATCATGACGCGCTGGCGCTGGTAATCATGCATCAGGAAGAACCAGAGGATAGGAATGAACGCCGCAATAAGCACCACCGCGATACCAATCAGGCGCCAGCTCAGTCCTGACAGGAAAAGGACAAACAGGCCGGAGAGGGCGATAAGGATTGAAGTACCGAGGTCAGGCTGTGCCGCAACCAGCAGCGTCGGCAGGAAAATCAGCACCAGCGCGATGGCGGTATTTTTCAGCGACGGCGGACAGACGTCGCGGTTGATAAACCGTGCCACCATCAATGGAACGGCGATTTTGGCAATTTCCGAAGGCTGGAAGCGGACAACGCCCAGATCCAGCCAGCGCTGCGCCCCTTTTGAAATGGCGCCAAACGCATCTACCGCAACCAGCAAAATAATACAGAAGATGTAGAGATAGGGCGCCCAGCCTTCGTAAACGCGCGGCGGGATTTGCGCCATCACTACCATGATGATCAGACCCATGGCGATCTGGCCGATTTTGCGCTCCATCATGCCGATGTCCTGGCCGCTGGCGCTCCAGATAACCAGGGCGCTGTACACCAGCAGAGCCAGCAGGATCAGCAGCATGGCTGGGTCGATATGGATTTTATCCCACAGCGATTTTTTATTTGGATTATCCGTCATGATTATTGGTCCTCCGCCGCAGCGGCGGCCGGGTTTTCAGCCGGTAGTTCGGTGTTGTTATCACCCAGCATAATGTGGTCAAGAATCTGGCGCATGATGGTCCCTACTGCTGGTCCGGCACCGCCGTTCTCCAGAATCATCGCCACCGCGACCTGCGGGTTATCATAAGGGGCAAACGCCGTCATCAGCTTATGGTCACGCAGACGTTCAGCAATGCGGTGCGCGTTATAGGTTTCGTTGGCTTTCAGACCAAACACCTGCGCGGTACCGGACTTTGCGGCCACTTTGTACGGCGTACCGGCGAAGTACTTATGCGCGGTCCCATTCGGGCGGTTTGCCACGCCGTACATACCGTCTTTAGCAATTTCCCAGAAGCCGGAATGGATGTCACCCACCGGGGCCTCGTGCGGCTGATTCCACGGCACTTTTTTGCCGTCTTCAACCGTGCTCTGCAGCAGATGAGGCACTTTTACCACGCCGTCATTGATGAGGATCATCATGGCTTTGTTCATCTGAATCGGCGTTGCCGTCCAGTAACCCTGGCCGATACCCACCGGGATGGTGTCACCCTGATACCACGGTTTTTTAAAGCGCTTCAGCTTCCATTCACGCGTTGGCATGTTGCCAGAACGTTCTTCTGAAAGGTCCACGCCGGTGTAATGCCCGTAGCCGAATTTGCTCATCCACTCTGACAGGCGGTCGATACCCATGTCATACGCCACCTGATAGAAGAAGGTATCCGCGGATTCCTCCAGCGATTTGGTGACGTTCAGATGACCGTGGCCCCATTTTTTCCAGTCACGATAGCGCTTATCTGAACCCGGCAGCTGCCACCAGCCCGGGTCAAACAGGCTGGTATTACGGTTGATAACGCCGGCACTCAGCGCAGAGACCGCCACGTACGGTTTAACCGTTGATGCCGGCGGGTAAACCCCTTGCGTCGCGCGGTTCACCAGCGGCGTGTTCGGGTCATTCAGCAGACCGGAATAGTCTTTACTGGAAATGCCGTCAACAAAGAGGTTCGGGTCATAGCTAGGCATGGAGACCATCGCCAGGATGCCGCCGGTACGGGGATCGGTGACCACAACGGCTGCACGGCTACCCGCCAGCAGGGTTTCGATATACTGCTGTAGCTTGAGGTCGAGCGTCAGGTAGACGTCATGCCCCGCCTGAGGCGGCACTTCTTTCAGCTGGCGGATCACGCGGCCGCGGTTGTTAACTTCAACCTCTTCATAGCCGGTTTGTCCGTGCAGAACGTCTTCGTAGTAACGTTCGATCCCCAGCTTACCGATATCGTGCGTAGCAGCGTAGTTGGCCAGCTTGCCGTCTTTATCAAGGCGGTCGACGTCTTTGTCGTTAATTTTGGAAACGTAGCCAATCACATGCGTCAGCGCGGAGCCGTAGGGGTAGTAGCGACGCTTATATCCCTTCACTTCCACGCCGGGGAAACGGTACTGATTCACCGCAAAGCGCGCCACCTGGACTTCCGTAAGATTGGTTTTAACCGGAATCGATGTGAAGCGGTGAGAGCGGGCGCGCTCTTTTTTGAAGGCCGCGATATCGTCATCGTTAAGGTCGACAACGCTTTTCAGCGCTTCCAGCGTATCCTGAACATTATCGACTTTTTCCGGCATCATCTCGATTTGATAGATGGTGCGGTTCAACGCCAGCGGTGTGCCGTTACGATCGTAAATAATGCCGCGGCTGGGTGCGATAGGCACCAGCTTAATGCGGTTTTCGTTTGAACGCGTCTGGTAGTCGGTAAAGCGGACAATTTGCAGATTATAGAGGTTGGCGATCAGCACGCCGGTAAGCAGCAAAATCCCGGTAAAGGCGACCAGCGCCCGGCGCACAAACAGCGCGGACTCAGCCGTATAGTCGCGAAAAGAATTCTGTAGTTTCATCCGCTGCTTAATCTACCCTGGTCAGTCATTACTCGCGGTGATAGGGGTGGTTGGTAGTAATGCTCCACGCGCGATACAGGCTTTCTGCCACCAGTACCCGAACGAGCGGGTGGGGAAGCGTCAGCGCGGAGAGAGACCAACTTTGTTCAGCCGCCGCTTTGCAGGCAGGGGATAACCCTTCTGGTCCGCCAATCAACAGACTGACGTCACGACCATCCTGCTTCCAGCGCTCCAGTTCTTGCGCCAGCTGCGGCGTATCCCAGGGTTTACCTGGAATATCGAGGGTGACGATGCGGTTTTTGCCTGCGGCAGCCAGCATCAGTTCGCCCTCTTTATCGAGAATACGTTTGATATCAGCGTTCTTGCCGCGCTTACCGGCGGGAATTTCCACCAGCTCGAACGGCATGTCTTTTGGAAAACGACGCAGATATTCAGTAAAACCGGTTTGTACCCAGTCCGGCATTTTGGTGCCGACGGCGACCAGCTGTAACTTCACGCATTAACCCCAGAGTTTTTCCAGCTCATACAGGCGACGGCTCTCGTCCTGCATGACGTGGACAATCACATCGCCGAGGTCGACTACCACCCAGTCAGCCGTCGCTTCACCTTCAACACCCAGCGGTAACAGCCCTGCTGCACGCGATTCCTGAACCACGTGATCGGCAATTGAAACAACATGACGCGTCGATGTACCGGTGCAGATGATCATGCAGTCGGTAATACTGGATTTACCCTTAACGTCGATAGCGATGATGTCCTGACCTTTCAGATCATCAATTTTGTCAATAACAAAATCCTGGAGTGCTTTACCCTGCAAGTTTTCCCCCTGGGGTGAATGAGATTGTAAAACTTTGAATTCGTAGCCAGACAGTATACCTGAACTCACGCCTGCATCGGGACAAATGTCTCCGGCCGGGCTTTTGAAGGCGGGTATCATCCCACCCTCCGCCTGAGATTGCATTGCCATTTTTGTAAAACAATTTCTGTAAAGCAACGATCGGCGGGAAAGTCTGGCAGCGGAGAATAACAGTATGGCTTACCCTGTCAAGGCAGGATAAACAATAAGCCGCTTTTTATGCTCTCCGGCTATTCATCTGCGCTTTTCTGATACAAACCGTGCGCATGGATATAGGCCAGCACCGGGGTTGGCAGCAGATAGTCACACGCTAAACCCTGCTGTAAACGCTCGCGAATGAGAGTCGCAGAGATATCGAACCACGGCGTTTCCGCCAGATAGATCTTCCCGGCAGGCTGGTTGTGAAGATCTTCAACATTATCGGTGAGATGGTCTTCCAGCCACTGCTGGTACTGCTCTTCGCGCATGGTCAGCGGATAGCCGGGACGGCGGCAGACGAGCAGGTGGCTGTTCTCCAGGATGGTTTCATACTGATGCCACGTGGGGAAATTCAGCAGAGAATCCTGGCCGATGATAAAGGCAAGCGGCTGGTCTGGTCCTTGTTCGGCGCGCCACTCCTGAAGCGTCTGAGACGTCCAGGAGGGCGTGTCGCGACGCAGCTCACGCTCGTCAAGTCGGAAGAGCGGTTTATCTGCGATGGCAAGGGCAAGCATCTCTTTTCGCTGCTCGCTAGTCGCCTCGGGCTGTGGACGATGGGGCGGGACATTGTTGGGCATGATGGTGACGCGCTGAAGTCCGATCAGATTCGCCAGAATTTCAACCGGCTTCAGATGTCCGTAATGTACCGGGTCGAAGGTGCCGCCATATAAGGCCTGTAAAGAATGCATGCTATCCATCAATAAAAACGTCTGCCAGTGCCTTGTGGCAGAGCAGGAGAGAAAGGCTTTCCAGCTCCGCCCAGACCGACTGACCGTAATCTTGTTTTAACGTGAGCTCAGCGCGCATCAGAAGCTGCACAGCCTGACGAAGCTGTTCGTGACTCAGGCGGTTGACGGCCTCGGTGGTCAAAGCGCGGCGATTTTGCCACACGCGGTGTTTATCAAACAGCGAACGCAGCGGCGTATGGGCAGACTGACGCTTGAGCGTAATCAGCAGCAGCAATTCGCGCTGCAGCGTACGCAGCAGAATAACCGGTTCGCTCCCTTCGAGACGCAGCTGTTGCAGAATATGCAGGGCGCGTTTGCTTTTCGCCGACAGCAGCGCGTCCACCCAGTGGAACGGCGTGAAGTGCGCCGCGTCGTTAACGGCCTGCTCGACGCGCGGCAAGGTCAGCTTGCCATCCGGCCAGAGCAGGGAGAGTCTGTCCAGCGCCTGCGCCAGGGCCAGCAGGTTACCTTCATAGCAGTAGCAGAGCAGTTGGTTCGCCGCATCATCCAGCTGAAGGTTGTTCTGCTTCGCTCTCGCTGCCACCCATTTGGGCAGATGCGCCTGTTCAGGCGTCTGACAGGTCACCTGCACCGCGTGGGCAGCGAGTTGGGTGAACCACGCCGCATTTTCCTGCGCTTTGGTGAGCTTGTTGCCGCGCACAATCAGCAGCAGATCGCTGTGAAGCAGGCTGACCAGCGTGGCCAGCTGTTCATTGATGGCCGCGTTAGGGCCGTTCTCTGGCAGCAGGATCTGAATAGTCTGGCGCGACGCAAAAAGGCTCATCGCCTGACAGAGTGAGAAGAGGGCATTCCAGTCGGTGTTGTTATCCAGCTGGACGGTGTAGTGCTCATCGAAGCCCTGAGAGGCGGCCTCATGCCGCACGGCATCCAGGCTTTCCTGAAGTAATAACGGATCGTTTCCAAGAAGCAGATACGCCGCGCGCAGCCCTTCTTTGAGCTGCGCGCGGAGTTGTTCAGGATACAGCCTGATCATCATTTACCCAGAGAGTTAGCAGCAGGAAGCGTGCCGGCAACGGGTTTTTCAACAATGTCAGAGCCTTGTCTGGTAGACGCTGCAATACCTGGCAGTTTACGGATCAGCTGTTCCGCCGCCTTGTCGTACATTTCGTTGATGATAATCTGCTGTTCGGCATCTTTTGCCAGCGCCGTCTGCGGATTATCGAAGAACGAACGGTACACTTTCGTGCTGATCGGATAGATGTCTTTACCCGGGATCAGGACCGCTGCGTTGACCGTCAGCACCATCTGATATTCAGCTGTACGGCCATCCTGGAAGATAGAGGCCGTATCTCTCGACAGACCACTTCCTGTAACGCGCAGAGACGGTACATCCTGGCGCAGCGTTTGTTTCTCAACAAGCTCAACGCCGTTCAGACGCAGCTGATTACGAATTGCCCGGCTGAGTGGACCATTCGGATCTGATGAGTCGAAAATCATCGTTTTCATCTCAGCAGGCACCGCCGTGGTATTGCGCAGGTGCCAGCCACAGCCGGCGGTGACAAGCACCGCCAGTGATAAGAGTATTGTTGCCAGTTGTCGCACGTTTCCTCCCGCGCTTAGCCAACGACCAGATTGAGCAGTTTACCCGGTACGTAGATCACTTTACGTACGGTAACGCCCTCAAGATATTTTGCGACCAGAGGTTCCTGGCCCGCGCGCTCGCGAACCTGTTCTTCGGTTGCATCGACCGCCACGGTAATTTTACCGCGGACTTTGCCGTTTACCTGGACCACAACCAGCGTCGTGTTTTCTACCATCGCTGATTCGTCAGCCTGCGGCCACGGCGCGTTGTCGATATCGCCTTCGCCTTTCAGCTCCTGCCACAGGGTGAAGCTGACGTGCGGAGTGAACGGGTTCAGCATGCGAACAACAGCAAGCAGCGCTTCACGCATTAAGGCACGATCCTGCTCGCCGTCCTGCGGAGCCTTCGCCAGCTTGTTCATCAGTTCCATAATAGCCGCAATTGCGGTATTGAAGGTCTGACGACGACCAATATCATCGGTCACTTTCGCAATCGTTTTATGAACATCGCGACGCAGCGCCTGCTGATCTTCAGTCAGTGCGGCGGCGTTCAGCGCCGGGGCATCGCCCAGTGCAGTGTGTTCGTAAACCAGTTTCCAGACGCGTTTCAGGAAGCGGTTCGCCCCTTCCACGCCGGACTCCTGCCATTCCAGGGTCATGTCCGCCGGAGAGGCAAACATCATGAACAGACGCACGGTATCCGCACCGTAACGCTCAACCATCACCTGCGGATCGATACCGTTGTTTTTCGACTTGGACATCTTGCTCATGCCGGTGTAGACCAGTTCATGACCTTCGGCGTCTTTCGCCTTAACGATACGGCCCTTCTCGTCACGCTCGACGATCGCATCAACCGGTGAAACCCAGTTACGCTCGCCGTTGGCACCAACATAATAGAACGCATCTGCCAGCACCATGCCCTGACACAGCAGCTGTTTTGCTGGTTCGTCAGAGTTCACCATGCCTGCATCGCGCATCAGTTTGTGGAAGAAGCGGAAGTAGAGCAGGTGCATGATGGCGTGTTCGATGCCGCCGATATAGATATCAACCGGCAGCCAGTAGTTTGCCGCATCGGAATCGAGCATCCCGTCCTGATACTGCGGGCAGGTGTAGCGCGCATAGTACCAGGATGACTCCATAAAGGTGTCAAAGGTGTCGGTTTCACGCAGCGCAGGCTGTCCGTTAACGGTGGTTTTTGCCCACTCCGGATCGGCTTTAATCGGGCTGGTGATACCGTCCATGACCACGTCTTCCGGCAGGATCACCGGGAGCTGATCTTCCGGGGTTGGCATCACGGTGCCATCTTCCAGCGTCACCATCGGGATTGGCGCACCCCAGTAACGCTGACGGGACACGCCCCAGTCGCGCAGACGGAAGTTAACTTTACGTTCGCCCACGCCCAGAGAGGCCAGCTTATCGGCGATGGCGTTGAAGCCCTCTTCGAAGCTCAGACCGCTAAATTCACCGGAGTTGAACAGGGTGCCTTTTTCAGTCAGCGCGTGTTCAGACAGGTCTGGTTCTGAACCGTCAGCCGCCAGGATGACAGGCTTGATGGTCAGGCCATATTTGGTGGCAAATTCGTAGTCGCGCTGGTCGTGCCCCGGAACAGCCATCACGGCGCCAGTGCCGTACTCCATCAGAACGAAGTTGGCGGCCCAGACAGGGATTGCTTCGCCTGTCAGTGGGTGAATGGCTTTAAAGCCGGTATCAACCCCTTTTTTCTCCATCGTCGCCATGTCGGCTTCGGCCACTTTGGTGTTGCGGCACTCGTCGATGAAGGTCGCCAGCTCCGGATTGTTTTCCGCCGCTTTCTGCGCCAGCGGATGACCTGCGGCCACGGCCAGGTAGGTCGCGCCCATGAAGGTATCCGGACGGGTGGTGTAGACAGTCAGAGTCTGGTCGTAGTTCTCAACGTTGAAGGTAATCTCCACGCCTTCAGAACGGCCGATCCAGTTGCGCTGCATGGTCTTAACGGTATCTGGCCAGTGATCCAGGTTATCCAGATCGTTCAGCAGCTCATCAGCGTAAGCGGTGATTTTGATAAACCATTGTGGGATCTCTTTACGCTCAACTTTGGTGTCACAGCGCCAGCAGCAGCCGTCGATAACCTGTTCGTTCGCGAGAACGGTCTGGTCATTCGGGCACCAGTTAACGGCAGAGGTCTTCTTATACACCAGGCCTTTTTTGTACAGCTCGGTGAAGAACTTCTGCTCCCAGCGATAGTATTCCGGGGTACAGGTTGCCAGCTCGCGGCTCCAGTCATAGCCAAAGCCCAGCATTTTGAGCTGGTTTTTCATGTACGCGATGTTGTCGTACGTCCACGGCGCCGGAGCGGTGTTGTTTTTGACCGCCGCGCCTTCCGCAGGCAGACCGAACGCATCCCAGCCGATAGGCTGCAGAACGTTTTTACCCAGCATGCGCTGGTAGCGTGCAATCACATCGCCGATGGTGTAGTTACGCACATGGCCCATGTGTAGTCGACCAGAAGGATAGGGAAGCATCGACAGGCAGTAATACTTCTCTTTGCTCTCGTCTTCGGTTACTTCAAAGGTGCGCTTCTCGTCCCAGTGTTGCTGGACTTTTGATTCTATCTCTTCCGGGCGGTATTGCTCTTGCATGGCAGCCAGTGGTCCTGTTTTCAATACAGCTACAAATGTAGCCAATGGATGTGGTAATTCAGATCCGCATAGCATAGCCCAAACGCCCGCGTCAAAACAGCCTTTCGCACAAATGCGCTTTGCAGGAATTTACCGGGTCTGTGCTTCACCTGACAAAGCGGCGATGAAATAAGGTCTATTATTAGAAATAGTTACTTACCCGGGAGGCAAAATGATGAACAAGGTTGCTCAATTTTACCGCGAACTGGTGGCGACACTGACGGAACGGCTGCGTAACGGCGAGCGAGATATCGATGCGCTGGTGGAGCAGGCGCGTGCCCGCGTGACGCAAACGGGTGAGTTAACGCGAACCGAAGTGGAAGAGGTGACGCGCGCCGTGCGTCGCGATCTGGAAGAGTTCGCGCGCAGCTACCAGGAGAGTCAGGAGGAGGTCACTGACAGCGTTTTTATGCGGGTGATTAAAGAGAGCCTGTGGCAAGAGCTGGCCGACATCACGGATAAAACGCAGCTGGAGTGGCGCGAGGTCTTTCAGGATTTGAACCATCACGGTGTGTATCACAGTGGTGAGGTGGTCGGCTTGGGAAATCTGGTGTGCGAGAATTGCCACCACCATATTGCGGTATATACGCCGGATGTCCTGCCGCTGTGTCCGAAATGCGGCCACGATCAGTTCCAGCGTCGGCCGTTTGAGCCCTAAATAAAAGCAAAACGGCAACTATGTTGCCGTTTTTAGTGTTTGCCCCCTCTCCCCGTGGGAGAGGGTTGGGGTGAGGGCATCAGGCTGCACTATAGTAAGCCAGTCTCTCCGCCAGCAAATCCACAAACGCCTCGCGATCGATATCCACCATCACCGTGGTATTCGCTTTATTCCCCGTCAGCGAGTAGTAATCCACCACCGTCATTCCCTGGGTGTATTTTCCCTGCGTCTCAACACCAACCCATCTGTCCACCGTGGTGAACATCTCCGGCTTCAGTAGCCAGGCAATGGTGCACGGGTCGTGCAGCGGCGCGCCGTGGAAGCCCCATTTCTCGGCTTTGTGATACTCCATAAAGAAGTCGAGCAGTTCGGCCACGGTTGTCGCGACCGTATTACCCACCGAGCGAAAACGCTCAATATCGTCCGCCATAATCTGCGCGCGGTGGGTAACGT
>NZ_QFXN01000095.1:0-11566 GCF_003144775.1 Enterobacter sp. CGMCC 5087
GGCCATCACAATCGGTAAGCCGGACTGAAAGACGATTTCCGCCGCTTCCGGGTCGACAAAGATGTTGAACTCCGCCGCAGGCGTCCAGTTCCCCAGCCCCATGGCCCCGCCCATAATCACAATACGGGCAATTTTATTATGCAGCTCAGGATGGCTGTTCAGCAGCAGCGCAACGTTGGTTTGCGGTCCGGTTGCCACCAGCGTTACCGGTTCCGCGCTTTCGCGCAGCACCTTCGCCATCAGCTCGACGGCGGTACAGTTTTGCGGCGTGAAACCCGGCTCCGGCAGTGCCGGACCATCCAGCCCGCTTTCACCATGAACGTTGTCGGCAATAATCAGCTCGCGCATCAGCGGCTTCACGGCCCCGCCGGCGACAGGAATATCGGTGCGTTTGAGCAGCGTGAGCATGCGCAGCACGTTGCGCAGGGTTTTGTCAGGCGTCTGGTTTCCGGCGGATGAAGTGACGGCTTTTACCACGAGTTCAGGGGAGGCAAGAGCGAGGACGAGCGCGATCGCGTCGTCATGACCCGGATCGCAATCGAGAATAATAGGCTGTGCCATAGCGTTCTCCATACGTAGCGTTATTTTGTGACAAGGTTAACGCTGCAATGTGACGCCGACGAGAGGAACTGAGCGAAAGCGTGAAGCAGTGCGCAATCCGCAGATTGCGCACCGGGAAGGTTAGTGCAGGATTTTCGCAAGGAAATCTTTCGCACGCTCGGATTTCGGGTTAGCGAAGAACTCTTCTTTCGGTGAGTCTTCGACAATTTTCCCTTCGTCCATGAAGATCACGCGGTTGGCCACTTTACGGGCGAAGCCCATTTCATGGGTCACCACCATCATGGTCATCCCTTCGTGCGCCAGCTCGACCATTACGTCCAGCACTTCGTTGATCATCTCTGGATCGAGCGCCGACGTTGGCTCATCAAACAGCATTGCCACCGGATCCATACACAGCGCGCGGGCGATCGCCACACGCTGCTGTTGGCCGCCAGAAAGCTGTGCCGGGAACTTATCGGCATGCGCCGAAAGCCCAACGCGTTCCAGGAGTTTCAGACCTTTCTCGCGCGACGCTTTTTTATCACGCTTAAGCACTTTTACCTGCGCCAGCGTCAGGTTCTCAATAATGGAGAGGTGAGGGAATAGCTCAAAGTGCTGGAACACCATGCCAACGTGAGAGCGAAGCTGAGCGAGGTTGGTTTTCTTGTCGTTGACCTTGGTGCCGTTGACGACGATCTCACCCTGCTGCACCGGCTCCAGTCCGTTGACGGTTTTGATCAGCGTCGATTTACCGGAGCCGGACGGCCCGCACACTACCACCACGTCGCCTTTCTTGACTTCGGTGGAGCAGTCGGTCAGCACCTGAAAGTGCCCATACCATTTAGAAACATTTTTCAGGGAAATCATTATACCGTCCTTTTCTTCAGCCAGCTGACCAACAGCGACGCGCTTAAACTAATCACAAAATAGACCGCACCCGCAAAGAGCACCATTTCGACCTGCGTACCATCACGTTCACCGATGGTTGACGCGGTACGGAAGAAGTCTGCCAGACTCAGAACGTAGACCAGGGAGGTATCCTGGAACAGCACGATGCCCTGGGTCAGCAGGAGCGGAACCATGGCGCGAAACGCCTGCGGCAGAATAATGAGCTGCATGGACTGCCAGTGCGTCATTCCCAGCGCCAGCGCGGCGCTGGATTGCCCGCGGGAGATACTCTGAATGCCCGCTCGGATAATTTCTGAGTAGTAAGCGGCCTCGAACATTGAGAACGCCACCATGGCGGAGATCAGACGGATATCGGTTTTCGGCGACAGCCCCAGCACGTTCTGCAGGAAACCGGGCACAATCAGGTAAAACCACAGCAGCACCATCACCAGCGGGATGGAACGGAACACGTTAACGTAGGCGGTCGCAAACCAGGCGAGCGGCTTAAAGCTCGACAGGCGCATGACGGCCAGCAGGGTGCCCCAGACGATACCAATGATGATGGCAATAACGGTGATTTTTAAGGTAATCACCAGGCCATCAAGCAGGTAAGGCATGGATGGAACGATAGAACTCCAGTCAAATTCGTACATTATTTGCCCCCCAGATTACCCGGCAGGCGGATTTTGCGTTCAACCAGGTTCATCACCAGCATGATGAAAGCGTTAATCAGAACATACGCGAGCGTAATCGCGGTGAAGGATTCCCACGCGTGAGCGGAGTAATCCAGCAGCTTGCCCGCCTGCGCGGCCATATCCACCAAGCCGATAGTTGAGGCGATGGCCGAGTTTTTCACCAGGTTCATCATCTCAGAGGTCATCGGTGGAACGATAACGCGGTAGGCGTTAGGCAGCAGCACGTAGCGGTAGGTTTGGGGCAGCGTCAGGCCCATTGCCAGGCCCGCGTTTTTTTGTCCGCGCGGCAATGACTGAATGGCGGCACGCACCTGCTCGCAAACGCGCGCAGCGGTAAACAGCCCCAGACACATCATGGAGGAGACAAAGAACTGCACGTTCGGATCCAGCTCAGACTTGAACCACATGCCAATATTTTCCGGCAGCAGTTCCGGGATGACCAGATACCAGGTAAAGAATTGCACGATCAGCGGAACGTTACGGAACAGTTCCACATACAGGGTGCCAAGCGTTGAAAGAAAACGGTTAGGGACGGTGCGCAGAATACCGAACAAAGAACCGACAAGAAACGCGATAATCCACGCCGTTATCGATAGTGCCACGGTGACCTGAAAGCCGCTCCACAGCCAGCCAAGATAGGTGGTGTTGCCGAACGGGGCTTGTTGCAGGAATATGCCCCAGTTCCAGTCTATTGACATAATAAACTCCAGAAAAAAAAGGGTAGCAGCGCTACCCTCGAAGATTGGTGAGAAGCTCATTTTTCGCGCTGAGTGGGGAACGACCACTCAACGTATAGTCTGTCCATGCTTCCCGACAATCGAGAGGGCAGGAGATCCCGCCCCTGTAGTTCTAATTAGTTAAAAGCCTTGTCATTTGGTGATTTGAACAGCGCTTTCATGTCGTCAGACAGTTCAAAATTCATGTTCAGGTTTTTTGGTGGAATCGGGTTCTTGAACCACTTGTCGAACCATTTCTCCGCTTCGCCGGAGGTCTGCACCTGAGCGATGGTGTCATCGATCAGCTTTTTGAACTGCGGGTCGTCTTTACGCAGCATACAGCCGTAGGCTTCTTTGGACTGCGCGGTACCGACGATATCCCAGTTGTCTGGTTTTTTCGCTTTCGCACGTTCGCCCGCCAGCAGAGCATCATCCATCATAAACGCGACGGCACGACCGCTTTCCAGGGTACGGAAGGAGTCGCCATGGTCTTTCGCGCTGATGATGCGCATATCCATTTTCTTCTCGTCGTTCAGCTTGTGCAGCAGCACTTCTGACGTCGTACCAGAGGTCACAACAACCGCTTTGCCTTTCAGGTCAGCGAAGTCTTTGATCTCGCCGCCTTTCTTCGTCAGCAGACGGGTGCCCACGACAAAGATAGTGTCAGAGAATGCTGCCTGTTTCTGACGCTCGAGGTTGTTGGTGGTGGAGCCACACTCGAAGTCAAAGGTGCCGTTTTGCAGCAGTGGAATACGGTTCTGTGAAGTGATTGGGATCAGCTTCACCTGCAGGTCAGGTTTGTTCAGCTTTTTCTTCACAGCTTCAACGATGGCGTTGGAGTAATCCTGTGAATAGCCCACGACTTTTTGCGTGTTGTCGTAGTAAGAGAACGGGACAGAAGATTCACGGTGGCCGACCACGATGACGCCGTTTTTGGCAATCTTGTCGAGAGTGCTGCCTGCTGCCGGAGCATCTTCAGCGTGAACCACGCCTGCAGACATTCCCATAACCAGCATTGCTGTGGCCAGTTTACGTAATTGCATACCCAACTCCTTTTTTATCAGCGCCAGCGACGCATTGATACCCATTGTGATGTTGTTATATCTCGCGCAGTGCGAGTGCAGTGTTATGCAAGCTTGTTAACATTTAGTCTGGCTTAATGTAAAGATTTTGCTGCGTTATTGTTTATTTTTGCGAAGCGCGCCGCACCATTCAGAGGCAAATATCTCCCGTTGCACCGTTTCGGTGCTACCGATGATCTACGCTGGTGCGACAAAGTTGCACGTTAAGCCAAACTGCGTTTACCTGAATAAACAAAGCAATAGGCGTGCCAGAATGGGAGTCTGGAGAAAATTGTCGGGTGGCGGCTACGCCACCCGACAACAGAAGGAAAGGTTATTTACGACGCTGACGCAGGCTCATCAGCACCGCGCCAAAGCCGAACAGCGCGGTCAGTACCCACAGCGGCCAGTTGCCGGTGCGCGCGTATGGCGTCAGCCCCGTGGTTGGCGTGACTTTAGTGGTCAGTACCTCGCGGGTAAACTGCGGGATCATTGCCTGAATTTCACCCTGCGGACCAATCACGGCCGTGATGCCGTTGTTGGTACTGCGCAGCAGCGGACGCGCCAGCTCCAGGGAGCGCATGCGTGCCATCTGGAAGTGCTGCCACGGGCCGATTGACTTACCAAACCAGGCATCGTTAGAGATGGTCAGCAGATAGTCCGTATCCGGGCGGAAGTTATCGCGCACCTGCTCGCCGAGGATGATTTCGTAGCAGATGGCCGCCGTCAGGGCAGCGCCGTGCGCGTGCAGCTGAGGCTGTACGTACGGGCCGCGGCTGAAAGAGGACATCGGCAGGTCAAAGAACGGGGCCAGCGGGCGCAGAATCGACTCCAGCGGGACAAATTCACCAAACGGCACCAGGTGGTTCTTGTTGTACCGGTCAGTGGAGTGGTAGCTGTACTCGCTGTCTTTCCCGAGCGTAATGATGCTGTTGTAGGTGTCGTAGCGGTTGTGCTGATTCAGACGCGCATCGACAATCCCGGTGATCAGCGTGCTGCCCCGAGCCAGCAGCAGGTCGTTCATCATGTTGAGGAACGGCTGCTGGTTGAGCTCCAGATCGGGAATGGCAGACTCCGGCCAGATAATCAGCTGTGATTTTCCCATCACCTCTTCGGTGGCGTTGGCGTAGATCTTCAGCGTATTCAGCAGTTCTTTCTCGTCCCACTTCATGGACTGCGGGATGTTCCCCTGCACCATGGAAACCTGCAGGGTGCGCTCTGGCTCGGGCGTGAACCACTGGATATAGCACAGCGGGAAGGGCAGGGCAAACAGCACCAGCGCCACAGCCAGCGGCTTCCAGCAGCGTGTGACCAGCGCTAATACCAGCAGGCCGCTCACCACCATCAGCAGGAAGTTAATGGCCTCAACGCCCATGACCGGCGCCAGCCCCTTCAGCGGGCCGTCAATCTGGCTGTAGCCGAACTGTAGCCACGGGAAGCCCGTCAGCACCCAGCCGCGCAGGAACTCGGTTATCTGCCAGACTACCGGCGCGGCAATGGCGACGCGCAGCCAGGTGGTTTTTGGCCACAGGCGAGAAAGGATGCCGGCGAACAGACCGGTATAGAGCGAGAGATACGCGGCGAGCAATACCACCAGGAAGACGTTTACCGGGCCAGGCATACCGCCAAACTGGGCGATGCTGACATAGACCCAGTTGATACCTGAGCCAAACAGCCCCAGCCCCCAGAAGTAACCGATGGCAGCAGCCTGTACCGGACGACGATTCAGGGTCAGGCCCTGAAGCCCCATCAGGGAGAGAATGGCGGCGGGCCAGATATCGTAAGGAGAAAAAGCCAGCGTACCGCTGGCTCCGAGTAACAGCGCCAGCAGCAAACGGACGCGCTGGCGTTCAAGCAGTGGGGCAAATGCCATTTACATTAATCTTCCAGTTTTGGCACCGGTGAGTCGTCCGGCGTTCTGACGTGAACCTGTATAATACGTCGGCTGTCGGCCATTGCCACTTTGAACTGGTAACCGTCGATGTCAACGGTCTCACCGCGCGCCGGGAGGTGGCCAAAGGCCTGCATCACCAGCCCGCCAATGGTATCGACCTCTTCATCGCTGAAGTGGGTACCGAAGGCGTCGTTGAAGTCCTCGATGGAGGCCAGCGCGCGCACGGTCCAGGTGTGGCGGCTAAGCTGACGGAAGTCGATATCTTCTTCTTCGTCGTACTCGTCTTCGATTTCGCCCACGATCAGCTCAAGAATATCCTCGATCGTGACCAGACCGGAAACGCCACCAAACTCATCAATAACAATCGCCATGTGGTAACGCTGAGAGCGAAATTCTTTCAGCATCCGATCCACACGTTTACTTTCCGGCACAACCACGGCCTGGCGTAACACTTTTTCCATGCTGAAGGCTTCGGCATCGCTGCGCATAAACGGCAGCAGATCTTTGGCCATCAAAATCCCTTCGATGTGATCTTTGTCTTCGCTGATGACCGGGAAACGCGAGTGGGCGGATTCGATGATCACATCGAGGCACTCGTCCAGAGTCTGGTTACGTTTCAGGGTGATCATCTGCGAGCGGGGGATCATGATATCGCGAACGCGCTGGTCGGCGATGTCCATAACCCCTTCGAGCATTTCACGCGTATCTTCGTCGATAAGGTCGTTCTGCCCGGAATCACGAATCAGCTCCAGCAGTTCATCACGGTTTTTGGGTTCGCCGTGGAAAAGCTGGTTCAGAATGAGGGAGAAAAATCCCTTTTTACTGGTTGTCGTGTCGCTACTGTGTGAATTGTCGTCGCTCATGGCGTTTGTTAAGGGTTCTCTTGTTGGTTCAACGTTTACCGCCACGCGATATCCTTTCGTGGCGGCATGTGAGTCCGTCAGGTGACGGACTATTCTTTCTCGGCAATGTACGGATCCTCATAGCCCAGAGCAAGCATTATCTCTGTCTCGAGGGACTCCATCTCTTCCGCTTCGTCATCTTCAATGTGATCGTAGCCGAGCAGATGCAGGCTGCCGTGTACCACCATATGCGCCCAGTGGGCCTCAAGCGGCTTTTGCTGCTCTTTCGCTTCCTGTTCAACCACCTGACGGCAGATGATCAGATCGCCCAGCAGCGGCATCTCAATGCCCGGAGGCGATTCAAACGGGAAAGAGAGCACGTTGGTCGGCTTATCTTTCCCGCGATAGGTCAGGTTAAGCTCATGGCTTTCTGCTTCATCCACCAGGCGAATCGTCACTTCTGATTCTTCCTGAAACTGGGGGATTACCGCATCCAGCCATTTCTGAAACTGTGCCTCATCTGGCATGCCGGAATTGTCTTCACAGGCCAGCTGTAAATCGAGGATCACCTGACTCATTTCTGTTCTTGCTCCTGCGCTTCGCGCTTACGTTCTGCGGCCAGTTCGGCCTTACGCTTCTGATCCGCCTCTTCCCAGGCTTCATAGGCGTTAACGATACGCGCGACCACCGGGTGGCGTACCACGTCTTCACTGTGGAAGAAGTTAAAGCTGATTTCGTCGACCTCGGCCAGCACCTCAATCGCGTGGCGCAGGCCTGATTTGGTGCTGCGCGGCAGGTCGATCTGGGTGACGTCACCGGTAATGACCGCTTTCGAGTTAAAGCCGATACGCGTCAGGAACATCTTCATCTGTTCGATGGTGGTGTTCTGGCTCTCATCGAGAATGATGAACGCATCGTTCAGCGTACGACCGCGCATGTAGGCGAGCGGGGCCACTTCGATAACGTTACGCTCAATGAGCTTCTCAACCTTCTCAAAGCCGAGCATCTCGAATAGCGCATCGTATAAAGGACGCAGATACGGGTCGACCTTTTGACTCAGATCGCCAGGCAGGAAGCCCAGCTTTTCGCCCGCTTCGACGGCGGGGCGGGTCAGCAGGATGCGACGGATCTCCTGGCGTTCCAGCGCATCTACCGCAGCGGCAACGGCCAGATAGGTTTTACCTGTACCCGCCGGACCCACGCCGAAGGTGATATCGTGGTCGAGGATATTGGCGATGTACTGCGCCTGGTTTGGCGTACGCGGCTTAATGACGCCACGTTTGGTCTTGATATTGATTGCCTTACCGTAGTCCGGCACGCTTTCCGCGCTTTGCTCAAGCACGCGCGCCTCTTTAATGGCGAGGTGAATTTGTTCCGGTTCGATATCCTGAATTTCGCCGCGCATCGGGGAGGTATCAACATACAGGCTACGCAGAATGTCCGCAGCGGCGTTGACGCAGATAGGGCGTCCGGTAAGTTTGAAATGATTATCGCGACGATTGATTTCGATACCCAGACGTCGCTCCAGTTGTTTGATGTTGTCATCAAACGGCCCGCACAGGCTCAGCAGGCGAGCGTTGTCTGCTGGCTCAAGGCTAATTTCACGCGTATCTATATTCAAACTGTTCCTCTTTAATTGGTTAACTGACCCATTGCGATAGGGCGTAATAAAACGGTCATTACCGAAATTATTCACGCCACAGGATAAAGGCGCAAGCGTTGCGGAAGATATTGGGGACGATGAGAGGAAATACAAGGCCTGCCGGAAAGGCAGGCCAGGAGGATTAAGGCTGGTAAATCCCCACGCCAGAATCGTTTTCTTTACGGGTACGAGAGATCACGGATTCCGGTGACTCGGCAATACGCAGCCCCATTTCGTCCTCGGTGCGTACCAGCTTCGCGCGCAGCGAGTTGGTCAGCACTTCAACAATTTCGACGTCCACGAATTTACCGATCATATCCGGGGTGCCTTCAAAGTTCACCACGCGGTTGTTTTCGGTACGACCGGAGAGTTCCATAATGCTCTTGCGGGAGGTGCCTTCCACCAGAATGCGCTGAACGGTGCCGAGCATACGACGGCTCCACGCATTGGCCTGCTGGTTAATACGCTCCTGCAGAATATACAGACGCTGCTTTTTCTCTTCTTCCGGCACATCGTCAACCATATCGGCCGCAGGTGTTCCAGGACGCGCAGAGAAGATGAAGCTGTAGCTGACGTCAAAATTCACTTCACCGATGAGCTTCATGGTGCGCTCGAAGTCATCAGCGGTTTCGCCAGGGAAGCCGACGATAAAGTCGGAGCTGATCTGGATATCCGGACGCGCTTCACGCAGCTTACGAATGGTGGACTTGTACTCCAGCACCGTATGCGGGCGGCCCATCAGGTTCAGCACGCGGTCAGAGCCACACTGAATCGGCAGGTGCAGGAAGCTCACCAGCTCTGGCGTATCGCGATACACGTCAATGATGTCGTCGGTAAACTCCATCGGATGACTGGTGGTAAAGCGAATGCGGTCGATGCCGTCAATCGCGGCCACCAGACGCAGCAGCTCGGCAAAGCTGCCGGTGGTGCCGTCGTAGTTTTCCCCGCGCCAGGCGTTAACGTTCTGGCCCAGCAGGTTCACTTCGCGAACGCCCTGCGCGGCAAGCTGCGCAATTTCAAACAGAATATCGTCTGCCGGACGGCTGACTTCTTCACCGCGGGTGTAAGGCACCACGCAGTAAGTGCAGTATTTGTTGCAGCCTTCCATGATGGAGACGAAGGCGGTCGGGCCATCGGCGCGCGGCTCCGGCAGACGGTCAAACTTTTCGATTTCCGGGAAGCTCACGTCAACGACCGGGCTACGGTTGCCGCGAACCTGATTGATCATCTCCGGCAGGCGGTGCAGGGTCTGAGGGCCAAAGACAATATCCACATACGGGGCTCTCTGGCGGATCAGCTTACCTTCCTGCGACGCGACGCAGCCACCCACGCCGATGATCAGGTCCGGATTTTTTCGCTTGAGAAGCTTCCAGCGGCCTAACACGTGAAAGACTTTTTCCTGCGCTTTTTCACGGATCGAACAGGTGTTCAGCAGCAGAACGTCTGCTTCTTTCACATTTTCTGTCAGCTGGTATCCGTGGGTTGAATCCAGCAGATCGGCCATCTTGGATGAATCGTATTCGTTCATCTGACAGCCCCAGGTTTTTATATGGAGTTTTTTAGTCATCGACTTGCTCAGCTCAGGATTGCAAGCCGCGTATTGTAATGCTTTGGTGGGGTTGTGACCAGTATGAAGGTTATGTGTCTCAGGACCGCAAAAATCCGGTAAACTTAAGGGATTCTCCAATAAGGAAAATTGACCATGACACTCCTACACACCGAAGTTGCCGTTGTCGGCGGCGGTATGGTCGGCGGCGCGCTGGCGCTGGGGCTGGCGCAGCAGGGATTTGAGGTAACGGTAATCGAACAGGCTGCTCCACCGGCCTTCGATCCCGCCAGCAAACCGGATGTGCGCATTTCCGCGATCAGCGCGGCGTCCGTCGATCTGCTGCGCGGGCTGGGCGTCTGGGAGGCGGTGCTGGCGATGCGCGCCCATCCTTACAGCCGTCTTGAAACCTGGGAGTGGGAAAATGCCCACGTCGCGTTTGATGCCGCTGAGCTGAAGCTGCCGCGCCTGGGTTATATGGTGGAAAACAACGTGCTCCAGCAGGCGCTCTGGCAGGCGCTGGAGGCGCACCCGAAGGTGACGCTGCGCGTTCCGGCGTCGATTAAGGCTCTGCATCCTCACGAGAGCGGGTATTTGCTGACGCTCGACAGCGGCGATGAACTGGCCGTGAAGCTCGTCGTCGGAGCGGACGGCGCTAACTCGCAGGTCAGACAGATGGCGGGAATTGGCGTTCATGCCTGGCAGTATGAGCAGTCCTGCATGCTGATTACCGCCGAGTGCGAGAATGCGCCGGGAGAAAGCACGTGGCAGCACTTTACGCCGAATGGCCCGCATGCGTTTTTACCGCTGTTTGATAACTGGGCATCCCTGGTCTGGTACGACAAACCGGCACGCATTCGCCAGCTGCAGGGGCTTTCAATGGAACAATTGCAGCGGGAAATTCGCCTGCATTTTCCGAGCCGTCTGGGCAACGTTACGCCGGTGGCTGCCGGGGCGTTTCCCCTCACGCGGCGCCATGCTTTGCAGTATGCCCGTGAAGGGCTGGCGCTGGTGGGCGATGCAGCGCACACCATTCATCCGCTGGCCGGGCAGGGCGTGAATCTGGGGTACCGTGATGTCGATGCGTTACTGGATGTGCTGAGCAGCGCCCGCGGGCACGCGGAAAACTGGGCCAGCCATCAGATTCTCAAGCGTTACCAGACGCGGCGCATGGCGGATAACTTTATTATGCAGTCGGGGATGGATCTGTTCTATGCCGGGTTCAGCAATGACTTAGCCCCGGTGCGCATTCTGCGTAATATTGGATTGATGGCAGCGGAGCGTGCCGGCGGTCTGAAACGTCAGGCGCTGAAATACGCCTTAGGACTTTAGTTTTCATTCCCTCTCCCCGTGGGAGAGGGGCAGGGTGAGGGCAACAGGCCGCACAATACTAACAACAAAAACAAAAAAGCCCGCAGAGCGGGCTTTTTTGTTACTTAAGTGGCTGGGGTGCAGGGATTCGAACCCCGGAATGCTGGTATCAGAAACCAGAGCCTTACCGCTTGGCGACACCCCAATTGCGTTAAACAAACTGCTTAACGACTTTTTAAATTGGCTGGGGTACGAGGATTCGAACCTCGGAATGCCGGAATCAGAATCCGGTGCCTTACCGCTTGGCGATACCCCAACAATTTGTCTTGATTACCGAAAAATCGACAATCTTAATTTGGTGGCTACGACGGGATTCGAACCTGTGACCCCATCATTATGAGTGATGTGCTCTAACCAACTGAGCTACGTAG
>NZ_QFXN01000096.1:0-11496 GCF_003144775.1 Enterobacter sp. CGMCC 5087
TCTTTTTTCGCGTTACCTTATCGGCGTTGCGGGGCGCATTATGCGTATAGACCCTTGCAGCGTCAACACCTTTTTCAACGAAAATAGCCGGAATGTGACTGTTTGGTTAGGTTGCGAACAGCGTGACCGAATATTCGGCAATTATTGGTTATTAATCAGATTTAGGCGGTGAAATGTGAGGAAAAAAAATCAGGCCCCTGAGGGGCCTGATTGCGATCTGAGTGATTACTTGTAGGCTGACTGGTGAACGCCTACCGCGCGTCCTGATGGATCGTTCATGGATTTGAAAGATTCATCCCATTCAATCGCTTTGGCAGAAGAGCAGGCGACGGACGGGCCACCCGGTACGCACTCCGCGGCGCTCGGTACCGGGAACAGCTCTTCAAAAATTTCACGGTACAGATAGGCTTCTTTCGAGCCCGGCGTGTTGTACGGGAAGCGGAAGCTTGCGGTTTCCAGCTGTTGGTCAGAAACCTGTTTCGCCGCGACCTCTTTCAGGGTGTCGATCCAGCTATAGCCTACGCCATCAGAGAACTGCTCTTTCTGACGCCATGCCACGCTCGCCGGCAGGTAGGATTCAAAACATTCGCGCAGGATATGTTTTTCCATTTTGCCGTTGCCGCACATCTTGTCCTGCGGGTTGATGCGCATCGCGACGTCGAGGAATTTCTTATCGAGGAACGGCACGCGCGCTTCCACGCCCCAGGCCGACATCGCTTTGTTGGCACGCGCACAGTCGAACATGTGCAGCGCCTGCAGCTTGCGCACGGTCTCTTCGTGCAGCTCTTTGGCGTTCGGCGCCTTGTGGAAGTACAGGTAGCCGCCAAACACTTCGTCAGACCCTTCACCGGAGAGCACCATCTTGATGCCCATCGCTTTGATCTTACGCGACATCAGGTACATCGGCGTTGAGGCGCGGATGGTGGTCACGTCATAGGTTTCAATGTGATAGATCACATCGCGGATCGCATCCAGACCTTCCTGCACGGTGAAGTGAATCTCATGGTGCACGGTGCCGAGGTGGTTCGCCACTTCCTGCGCGGCTTTCAGGTCAGGTGCGCCTTCCAGGCCAACGGCAAAAGAGTGCAGCTGTGGCCACCAGGCTTCTGAGCGCTCCTGATCTTCCACGCGACGGGCCGCGAATTTCTTGGTGATCGCGGAGATCACGGAGGAGTCCAGACCGCCGGAGAGCAGCACGCCGTACGGCACGTCGGACATCAGGTGGCTTTTCACGGAATCTTCCAGGGCCTGACGCAGCTCGGCTTTGTCCGTGACGTTGTCTTTTACCGCGTCGAAATCGAACCAGTCACGCTGATAATACTGACGGATCTCGCCGTCTTTGCTCCACAGATAGCTGCCCGCCGGGAACTCTTTAATGGTGCGGCAGACCGGCACCAGGGCTTTCATTTCAGAGGCGACGTAGAAGTTGCCGTGCTCATCGTGGCCCATGTACAGCGGGATAATGCCGATATGGTCACGGCCAATGAGGTAAGCGTCTTTTTCGCTGTCGTACAGGGCGAAGGCAAACATGCCCTGCAGGTCGTCCAGGAACTCGGGCCCTTTCTCCTGATACAGCGCCAGGATCACTTCACAGTCAGAACCGGTCTGGAACGCGTAGCGGTCGCCGTATTCGGCGCGCAGCGCCTGGTGGTTGTAGATTTCACCGTTGACAGCCAGCGCGTGCGTTTTTTTCTCGTTATACAGCGGCTGTGCACCGGCGTTGACGTCAACAATAGACAGACGTTCGTGAGCCAGAATCGCTTTGTCACTGGCGTAAACGCCTGACCAGTCCGGGCCGCGATGGCGCATCAGGCGGGACAGTTCGAGTGCCTTTTTACGCAGTTCGCCCGCGTCAGTTTTAATATCCAGTACGCCAAAAATTGAACACATAACCTTCTCCGTTAACCCTGTTGCTTTGTAATGTTGCTTGCTTATGAAAATGCCGCAAAGGGGCAGGGCGCGCAAGCGTTTTACGGGTGAAAACGGAAATAGTGCAATAGTGATTGCGGAATAGTGAAAAAAGAGTACGTCATGAATTCTTTTATTGATGATTATGCAATGAAACGTGTTTTTTGTTAGATGGCGTTCTATTTATGTAGGCTATAAATGAAAAACCACGCCCTGTGGCGTGGTTCGGTATCAGATGATGTCGATTTCATCGACGGAGGGGTAAATCCAGCTTGGCCGGAACGGCATCGAATCAATGTCATCAAGTTGAGAGACGCCGGAGAGGACCAGAATCGTCTCCAGACCCGCCTGGAATCCGGCCAGAATATCGGTGCGCAGGTTGTCGCCGACAATAACGGTCTCTTCAGAGTGGGCCTGCATCTTGTTGAGCGCGGCACGAATGATCCACGGGCTCGGTTTACCGACCACAAAGGGCTGACGACCTGAGATTTTTTCGATACCTGCGCACAGCGCGCCGCAGGCCGGATAAAAACCACGGCCGTGCGTATCCGGGTTGGTAGCGATAAAGCGCGCGCCGCTGGCGACAAAGTATGCAGCCTTATGCATCATCTCCCAGTTAAAAGAGCGCGTTTCGCCGACAATCACAAAGTCCGGGTTCACGTCAGTGATGGTAAAGCCAGCTTTGTACAGCTCGTGTATCAGCGCACCTTCACCCACCACGTAGGCTTTTTTCCCTTCCTGACGCTTAAGAAAATCCGCCGTGGCCATTGCCGAGGTATAAAACACGCTGTCCGGAACATTGACGCCCGCCGTGGCAAAGCGGTTAGCCAGATCCTGACCGGTTTGGGAAGGGTAGTTCGTGAGCAGAACCAGAGGCATTCCTTTGTCGATGATGCGGTGTAGAAACTCCGCAGCACCCGGCACGGCAACGTTGTCGTGCATCAGCACGCCGTCGATATCACAAATTACATTCTTAATGGTCATGGACAGTCCGACATCAAAAAAAGAAGGCGTTACTATAAGGTCCGATCAACTTTCCAGCAAATGCTGCAGCAGAATTCCGTTGAGCATGGCGCGTTTGACCAGCGCGAACGCGCCGATCGCCGAGCGATGGTCAAGCTTTGAACGAACCACCGGGAGGTTCTGGCGGAATGCTTTCAGCGCCTGGGTGTTAATACAGCCTTCAATGGCGGGGAGCAGCACCTTTTCCGCTTCCACAATTTCACCGGCGATCACCACTTTTTGTGGGTTAAACAGGTTAATGGCGATGGCGATGGTTTTCCCCAGGTGGCGTCCTACCTGCTCAATCACTTCGCAGGCCAGCGCGTCACCCTTATTGGCGGCTTTGCAGATGTTGCCAATTTTGCAATCGTCCAGCGTGACGCGACTTTGGTAACCCTGTTCAAGGAGATGGCGAACGCGCTGCTCGATGGCCGTGTTGGCGGCAATGGTCTCAAGACAGCCGAAGTTGCCGCAGTGGCAGCGCTCCCCGAGGGGCTCAACCTGAATGTGGCCAATCTCGCCGACGTTACCGTTGCGACCAATAAAAATACGGCCGTTAGAGATAATACCGGCGCCCGTTCCGCGGTGAACGCGCACCAGAATAGAGTCTTCGCAGTCCTGGCTCGCACCAAAGTAGTGCTCTGCCAGCGCCAGCGAGCGAATGTCGTGGCCCACAAAGCAGGTCACTTTAAAACGCTTTTCCAGCGCGTCGACCAGCCCCCAGTTTTCAACCTGAATGTGCGGCATATAGCGGATCACGCCGCTTTCCGGGTCGACCAGGCCGGGCAGAATCACGGAGATGGCGATGAGTTCGCGGATCTTGCGCTGACAGCTTTCAATAAACTGCGCGATGGTATTCAGCAGCGCATGCTCCAGCGTCTCCTGGGTGCGCTCCGGAAGAGGGTAGTGCTCTTCCGCAATGGCTTTACTGCTCAGATCGTACAGTGTGAGTGTGGTGTCATGACGGCCCAGACGGACGCCAATGGCCTGAAAATTGCGGGTTTCGGTAATAATGGAGATGGCGCGGCGGCCCCCGGTGGAGGCCTGCTGATCGACTTCTTTGATCAGACCGCGCTCAATGAGCTGGCGGGTAATTTTTGTCACGCTGGCGGGAGCAAGCTGGCTTTGTTCGGCTATCTGAATTCGCGAGATTGGTCCGTGCTGGTCAATCAGGCGGTATACCGCCGCACTGTTAAGTTGTTTAACGAGATCGACATTACCGATTTGAGCTTGTCCGCCAGGTGTCATACTTTTACTTACTCAGTGACGACCTCGTTACCATTAACGATGGTCTTAATAATTTTATAATCGTGTGTGAATGCCGTCAGGTTTGCAACCATACCTGGTGCAATTCCGCCAAGCTGTTTATCCACGCCCATTGCGCGAGCCGGATAAAGGGTTGCCATACGCAGGACTTCATCAAGCGCAATCCCGCAATGTTCAACCAGGTTACGCACCCCTTCAATCATGGTCAAAGAGGAACCGCTCAGCGTACCGTTTTCATCCACACACAGTCCATTGCGGTAGTATATTGTTTTACCAGCAAAAATGAACTGCTCAATATTTGCACCTGCCGGTGCGGTGGCATCCGTCACCAGACAAAGCTTGTCACCTTTCAGCCGCTTAGCGTTGCGGATGTTGGTGTAATCGACGTGTAAGCCGTCAGCAATAATGCCGCAGTAGACGTCTGGCTCATCCAGAATCGCCCCGACCAGACCCGGTTCACGGCCTGTGATATACGGCATGGCGTTGTAAAGGTGCGTTGCGAAGGTAATGCCCGCGCGGAAACCGGCTTTCGCTTCTTTCAGCGTCGCGTTTGAGTGACCTGCTGAAACGATAATCCCGGCACCAGCCAGTTTGCTGATGACATCCGTACCCGTCATTTCAGGCGCCAGCGTCACTTTGACGATCACATCGGCGTTCGCACACATGTAGTCAACCAGCTCCGCATCAGGTTTACGCACGTAATTCGGGTTATGCGTTCCTTTCTTGACCATATTCAGCCATGGCCCTTCAAGGTGCAGACCCAGCGCCTGATTAGGATGTTTGGCCAGGTATTCGCGCATCACGCGGATACCCTGCTTCATGAGGTCATCACTGCTGGTGATGAGCGTTGGCAGATAGCTGGTGCAGCCCGATTTCTCGTTGGCTTTCTGCATGATCTCCAGCGTTTCGACCGTCACCGCATCCGCGGTGTCATTGAATTGCACACCGCCGCAGCCGTTGAGCTGTACGTCGATGAAACCGGGGGAGATTACTGCTCCATTGAGTGAGCGCTGTTCAATCTCCGGCGGCAGTTCTGCCAGCGGACAAACACGTTCAATCAGGCCATCAGCGATAACAATCGCATGGTCATCCAGAATTTCATGGCCGGTATAAATCCGACCGTGGGTTAAAGCGTACATAACGACCCCCGGTTAAAAAAAGCGGCCGCCTCTTGATGAAGAGGCGGTTATTCAATTACAGACCTTTGATGTTCTCAGCTTCTAACTCGTTGAAGTATTTCAGCGTTTTAACCTTCAGCTCCATCGTGGACGGTTCGTCGCAGACGATGACTGATTTCGGATGCAGCTGCAGGCAGCTGATGGTCCACATATGGTTTACGTTGCCTTCAACGGCAGCCTGGAGCGCTTGCGCTTTCACACCGCCCAGCACCAGAATCATCACTTCTTCGGCATCCAGCAGGGTGCCTACGCCTACGGTCAGGGCGTATTTTGGAACCTGGTTAACATCACCGTCAAAGAAGCGGGAGTTTGCCACGCGCGTGTCATGGGTCAGCGTTTTAATACGTGTGCGGGAAGCCAGAGATGACGCCGGTTCGTTAAACGCAATATGACCATCATTGCCTACGCCACCCATGAACAGGTGGATCTTACCGTAAGAACGGATTTTTTCTTCATACTGACGGCATTCTGCGTCAATATCAGGCGCGTTTCCATTCAGCAGGTTAATATTTTCAGATGGAATATCAACGTGATCAAAGAAATTGCGGTGCATAAAGCTATGGTAGCTTTCCGGGTGGTCTTTCGGTAAGCCAACGTATTCATCCATATTGAAGGTCACAACATGTTTGAAGCTAACCTGGCCTGCTTTATGCATCTCAACCAGTGCCTTATAGGCGGTCAGCGGCGTGCCGCCTGTCGGAAGTCCAAGAACGAAAGGACGATCGGCGGTCGGTTTAAAGGCGTTAATACGGTTAACGATATGGCGAGCGGCCCATTTACCGACTTGTTCAGCAGTTGCCAGGGGAATCAGTCTCATTGTTCACCTCAAGAGTTAAAGTAGAAGAGTGGGCGGATGGCTATCGGAACCTGATACTTAAGCGTAACCTGGAAACTTTCAGGCCGGATCAATCCGTCTTGATTTTTTGAATGATAAAATAAGTTTTCGCTGTTAGCCAGTATAAGGGAGGGTGAATAACGATATTTGGTGACAAAAATCACAAAAAGTATGCGTTTAATTTGCGATACGAATTAATTTTTCACACACTCACAATGCCAGTGAAGCATCAACTGTATCTATAGTTCGTGACACAATAAAAAACAGAGCTGAGAACATGCCTTAAACGGGGTCTCATAGGGGGAAGAAAGTGAGTATTCTAGGTTATTTACAAAAGGTTGGCCGCGCGCTTATGGTGCCGGTCGCCACGCTGCCTGCCGCAGCCATCCTGATGGGTGTCGGCTACTGGATTGACCCCAACGGCTGGGGTAATACCAGCGCGCTGGCGGCGTTCTTTATCAAGTCAGGTTCCGCCATTATCGACAACATGTCCGTGTTGTTCGCGATTGGTGTGGCTTACGGTATGTCCAAAGACAAAGACGGTGCCGCTGCGCTGACCGGTTTTGTCGGTTTCCTCGTGTTAACCACCCTCTGCTCGCCTGCAGCGGTGGCCATGATCCAAAAAATTCCGGCGGACCAGGTTCCGGCGGCGTTCGGTAAGATCAGCAACCAGTTTGTCGGTATCCTTGTGGGTATCATCTCCGCCGAACTGTATAACCGCTTCAGCAGCGTAGAGCTGCCAAAAGCGCTCTCCTTCTTTAGCGGTCGCCGCCTGGTTCCTATCCTGACCTCGTTTGTGATGATCGTTGTTGCGTTCATCATGATGTACGTCTGGCCGATGATCTTCGACGGTCTGGTGAACTTCGGTGAGCACATCCAGAAACTGGGTTCTGTCGGTGCGGGCGTGTACGCGTTCTTCAACCGTCTGCTGATCCCGGTCGGTCTGCACCACGCGTTGAACTCCGTATTCTGGTTCGACGTTGCCGGTATTAACGATATCCCTAACTTCCTGGGTGGCGCACAGTCCATCGAAGCAGGTAAAGCGGTTGTCGGTATCACCGGTCGTTACCAGGCGGGCTTCTTCCCGATCATGATGTTTGGTCTGCCGGGTGCTGCGCTGGCTATCTACCACTGCGCGCGTCCAGAGAACAAAGCGAAAGTGCTGGGTATCATGATGGCGGGTGCGTTCGCGGCCTTCTTCACCGGTATCACCGAGCCGCTGGAGTTCTCCTTCATGTTCGTGGCGCCGGTTCTGTATGTGATCCACGCCGTGCTGACCGGTATCTCCGTGTTCATCGCTGCCAGCATGCACTGGATTGCCGGTTTCGGTTTCAGCGCCGGTCTGGTGGATATGGTGCTGTCGTCCCGTAACCCGCTGGCGACCCACTGGTGGATGCTGATCCCGCAAGGTCTTGTGTTCTTCGCGATCTACTACATGGTGTTCCGTTTCACTATCACCAAATTCAACCTGATGACCCCGGGTCGTGAACTGGCCGTGGCCGGTAGCGAAGCGGATGGTCAGGATGTGAACGTGAGCGGTGCTCAGGATCAGGACGTTTCAGGCCTGGCGCGTCAGTACATCGCCGCAGTCGGCGGTTCTGATAACCTGACCGGTATCGACGCCTGTATCACTCGTCTGCGTCTGAACGTCAAAGACTCTTCCCTGGTGAACGAAGCGCTGGCTAAACGTCTGGGTGCTTCCGGCGTTATCCGCCTGAACAAAACCAGCGTGCAGATTATCGTTGGCTTCGTGGCAGAGAAAATTGCTAACGCCATGAAAACCACTGGTCCGGTAGCTGCAGCAGACGCTTCTGCCGCACCTGCCGCCGCGCCAGCGGCTGCAAAACCGCAGGCGGTACCGAACGCTAAAACGGTAGCCGCGCTGGTTTCACCTGTAACCGGTGAAGTCGTTGCGATTGAGCAGGTGCCTGACGAAGCCTTCGCCAGCAAAGCGGTTGGTGACGGTGTGGCGGTGAAACCAACGGAAAAAACCGTTGTGTCTCCGGCGGCCGGTACCATCGTGAAAATCTTCAACACCAACCACGCGTTCTGCCTCGAAACCGAAAATGGCGCGGAGATCGTTGTCCATATGGGTATCGATACCGTTGCGCTGAACGGTCAGGGCTTTACTCGCCTGGTGGAAGAGGGCGCTGAAGTGGTGGCCGGGCAGCCGATTCTGGAAATGGATCTGGACTTCCTGAACGCCAACGCGCGCTCCATGATAAGCCCGGTCGTTTGCAGCAACGTCGATGACTTCAGTGGCCTGGTTATTCAGGCGAAAGGTCAGGTTGTTGCGGGGCAAACGCCGCTGTATGAGATTAAAGGCAAGTAATCGCTCCTGAGTAGAGTCATGCCTTAAGCGGCGGGGGATATCCTCCGCCGCTTTTTTTTGCAGCAAATGCCCCCATTATTTTCTTCAGAGACGTTTTAAGGGTTGTCACTACGTCCGGCTTATAAGATCATATGCCGTTATACGTTGTTTACGCTTTGAGGAATCCACGATGAGTGAGGCAGAAGCCCGCCCGAGTAACTTTATTCGTCAGATCATCGATGAAGATCTGGCCAGTGGTAAGCACACCACAGTTCATACCCGTTTCCCGCCGGAGCCGAACGGCTACCTGCATATCGGGCATGCGAAGTCCATCTGCCTGAACTTTGGCATTGCGCAAGACTACCAGGGACAGTGCAACCTGCGTTTCGATGACACCAACCCAGTAAAAGAAGACATCGAATACGTTGAGTCCATCAAGAATGACGTGCAATGGCTGGGCTTCAACTGGTCTGGCGATATCTGCTACTCCTCTGACTATTTTGATCAGCTGTACGCCTACGCGGTTGAACTGATCAACAAGGGTCTGGCGTATGTTGACGAACTGTCTGCTGATGAAATCCGTGAATATCGCGGTACGCTGACCGCCCCGGGCAAAAACAGCCCGTTCCGCGATCGCAGCGTGGAAGAGAACCTGGCGCTGTTTGAAAAAATGCGTGCCGGCGGCTTCGAAGAAGGCAAAGCGTGCCTGCGTGCCAAAATCGACATGGCGTCTCCGTTCATCGTGATGCGCGATCCGGTGCTGTACCGCATCAAGTTTGCGGAACACCACCAGACCGGCAACAAGTGGTGCATCTATCCGATGTACGACTTTACCCACTGCATCAGCGATGCGCTGGAAGGCATTACGCACTCCCTGTGTACGCTGGAGTTCCAGGACAACCGTCGTCTGTACGACTGGGTTCTGGATAACATCACCATTCCTGTGCATCCACGCCAGTACGAGTTCTCTCGTCTGAATCTGGAATACACCGTGATGTCCAAGCGTAAGCTGAACCTGCTGGTGACCGACAAGCACGTTGAAGGCTGGGATGACCCACGTATGCCAACCATCTCGGGTCTGCGTCGTCGTGGTTACACTGCCGCCTCTATTCGTGAGTTCTGCAAACGCATCGGCGTGACCAAGCAGGACAACACCATCGAGATGGCCTCCCTGGAATCCTGCATTCGCGAAGATCTCAACGAAAACGCCCCGCGCGCGATGGCGGTTATCGATCCGGTTAAGCTGGTTATCGAAAACTATCCGCAGGGTGAAAGCGAGCTGGTCTCCATGCCTAACCATCCGAACAAACCGGAAATGGGTAGCCGTGACGTGCCGTTCAGCGGTGACATCTGGATTGACCGCGCTGACTTCCGCGAAGAAGCCAACAAGCAGTACAAGCGTCTGGTGCTGGGTAAAGAAGTGCGTCTGCGTAACGCCTACGTCATCAAAGCCGAGCGCGTAGAGAAAGATGCGGAAGGTAATATCACCACCATCTTCTGTTCATATGACGCTGAAACGCTGAGCAAAGATCCTGCTGACGGCCGTAAAGTGAAAGGCGTGATTCACTGGGTGAGCGCTTCCCACGCGCTGCCGGTAGAAATCCGTCTGTACGACCGTCTGTTCAGCGTGCCTAACCCAGGTGCTGCGGAAGATTTCCTGGCGACCATCAACCCGGAATCTCTGGTGATCAAGCAGGGTTATGCGGAGCCTTCTCTGAAAGCCGCTGAAGCGGGCAAAGCGTTCCAGTTTGAACGTGAAGGCTACTTCTGCCTGGACAGCCGTTACAGCACGGCGGAAAAACCGGTATTCAACCGTACCGTAGGTCTGCGTGATACCTGGACGAAGATCGGCGAATAATATTGCTGGTCTGGTCAATGAGAGACAAACGCCGCACCATGCGGCGTTTTTTTATTTAACGATCAGGGTATTAAGACAGGGCCTAAAGAGGCGTGATAAAAATATCAGGTCAATGAGGTGCTACTTATTTTTTTAAAAAAAGTTTGTGTCATTACGAAAAACAAAAAGGTGATAAAAAAGGAAAGAGGTCTCACGTCTAGCTACTGAAATACCTGATAATTCCGTGCCATTCCTCGCCTCCCCGCAAATGTTACAAAGCACTACCAATTATGTGCACTTCGTCATAATCCTGACTTTTGCCCGCTAAAAAGCATTGATAATTCGCGTCGCGAAAAATAACCTAAAGACGGTAGTTAATTCGAGGGTATTTAAAACTACCCCTGACCATTTGGTCTTTTTTATTTACGCCGCTTCAGGCGTTTTAATTCGTCAAAGAGGAATAATCTATGCGTACGTTCAGTGGCAAACGTAGTGCGCTGGCGCTGGCTATTGCCGGTGTGACAGCCATGTCGGGCCTGGTGGTGACACCAGAGGCGAAAGCGGCGGGCTTCATCGACGATTCTACCCTCACGGGCGGTATTTATTACTGGCAGCGTGAACGTGACCGTAAAGACGTCACCGAAGACAAATACAAAACCAACCTTTCTCACTCCACCTGGAACGCCAACCTGGACTTCCAGTCAGGCTATGCCGCGGATATGTTCGGTCTGGATATTGCTGCGTTTACCGCGATTGAAATGGCGGAAAACGGTGACAGCGCCCACCCGAACGAAATTGCCTTCTCCTCCAGCAACAAAGCCTATAAAGAAGACTGGTCCGGGGATAAGAGCGGTATCAGCCTTTATAAAGCCGCTGCAAAATTTAAATACGGTCCGGTTTGGGCGCGCGGCGGTTATATTCAGCCAACCGGTCAGACTCTGTTAGCGCCGCACTGGAGCTTTATGCCGGGTACCTATCAGGGGGCGGAAGCCGGGGCGAATTTTGACTACGGTGACGCGGGGGCGTTGAGCTTCTCCTATATGTGGACCAACGAGTACAAAGCGCCGTGGCACATCGAAATGGACAAGTTGCATATTCGCACGGTGATCGATCGCCAGTTCGCACCGTAGTCGATCATGATTTCGCATCGTGTTCGATC
>NZ_QFXN01000083.1:0-16513 GCF_003144775.1 Enterobacter sp. CGMCC 5087
TGAGCATTGTCGGCGCGACCACAGCACCGCCACGATATTGCTGATTGATATCGACCACTTTAAAAACATCAACGACACCTGGGGGCACGACGTGGGCGACGAGGCGATCGTTGCTATTACGCGTCAGCTCCAGCGGTCGGTACGGTCAGGCGATGCGATCGGCCGGTTTGGCGGGGATGAGTTTGCAGTGATCATGTCGCAGACCGCGGCGGAGAGCGCCATCGCCGTGATGTCGCGACTGCATGAGCGGCTGGAAAAGCTGACGTTACCGTGCGCGCCAAAAGAAGCGCTGCGCATCAGCGTCGGCGTTGCCCCCTGGGGACCACAGTTTGGACACTATCGGGAATGGCTAAAGGCGGCTGACGTGGCGCTGTATAAGGCGAAAAATGCCGGGCGCGGCCGCACCGAAGTGGCCGCCTGACGCCCGGTCAGAAATCAGGATTTACTCAGCTTCTCTGATTTTTCCATGCATTTTGCCATCGCTTCAATGACGGCCGAGCGGAACCCGCGCTCTTCCAGAACCCGCACCGCTTCGATGGTGGTACCGCCCGGAGAGCAGACCATATCTTTCAGTTCACCCGGATGTTTGCCGGTTTCCAGCACCATTTTGGCGGAGCCCATGACGGCCTGCGCGGCGAACTTATACGCCTGCGCGCGCGGCATTCCGCCAAGCACGGCGGCGTCGGCCATCGCTTCTAAAAACATGAACACATAGGCAGGGGCTGAGCCACTCACGCCAACCACCGGATGGATCATCGATTCGGCAATCACTTCTGCTTCACCGAAGCAGCGGAAAATATTCAGCACGTCGGCCACTTCTTCCGTGGTCACCAGCGCGTTAGGCGTGACGGATGTCATACCGGCATTGACCAGCGAGGGGGTGTTAGGCATCGCGCGGACGATTTTACGATCGTGACCCAGCGCGCGCGCCAGCTGATCGAGCGTGACGCCCGCGGCAATCGACACGACCAGCGTCTCTTTATTCAGGCTGGAGGTGATATCGCTTAGCACTTTGATCATGATGTTCGGCTTGACGGCACCAAAGACGATATCGGCGACCTGGGCAACTTCCTGCGCGCTTTCGGCGGCGTTGATCCCGTATTGATCGCGCAACGCGGCGACCTTATCCGGTGACGGGGTATAGACCCAAATCTGACCCGGCAGCACCTGTCCGCTGGCGATCAGACCGCCCAGGATGGCTTTGCCCATGTTACCGCAGCCGATAAACCCGATTTTCTTGTCCATCACGATTCTCCGTCATTATGCGTTGTTTTCTCTGATTGATAGCTTAACAACGAAATGCAGGCGACAATAGTCGACAGAGTCATTATGGGGAGACAATATGGCAATTTGGGTTGATGCGGACGCGTGTCCGAACGTGATTAAAGAGATTTTGTTTCGCGCCGCCGAGCGCGTTCAGATGCCGCTGACGCTGGTGGCGAACCAGAATATTCGCGTACCGCCTTCGCGGTTTATCCGCTCTTTGCGCGTGCCGGCCGGGTTCGACGTGGCGGATAACGAAATTGTTCGCCTGTGCAGCGCGGAGGATCTGGTGATCACGGCGGATATTCCGCTGGCTGCCGAAGTGCTGGAGAAAGGGGCGGCGGCGCTCAATCCGCGCGGGGAGCGTTACTCGCCTTCGACCATTCGGGAAAAGCTCACCATGCGCGATTTTATGGATACGATGCGGGCCAGCGGCGTGCAGACCGGTGGACCGGACAGCCTGTCCCAGCGCGACCGTCAGCAGTTCGCTGCCGAGCTGGATAAATGGCTGCTGGAAGTGAAGCGCCGCACAGCGTAATGATAATTATTGTCAATTTGTGGTACAGTGTGACCTCCACAGGGTTGTCATCCCGTACCGCTTTGCAGTAAAGTAATCGCAACATCTTCTGCAATTATTTCTTTACACTCTTCAGCCATTCGGCATCAAGGGGAACACCTGGCATGACCCAACCCATCTTTTTAGTTGGCCCCCGCGGCTGTGGGAAAACCACCGTTGGCCTGGAGCTGGCACGCGTGTGTCATCGCCAGTTTGTTGATACCGACCACTGGCTGCAAACCGAGGCCGGAAAAACCATCGCTGAGATCGTTGAGCAAGAGGGATGGGAGAGCTTTCGCGCGCGCGAAACGGCCGCGCTGAAAGCGGTCACCACCCCGTCTGCCGTGATCGCGACCGGCGGCGGCATCGTTCTGGCGGAGTGCAATCGTCACTTTATGCGCGAAAAGGGGATTGTGATTTATCTCAGCGCGCCGGTGTCGGCTCTGGTAGGGCGGCTGGAAGCCTTTCCGGAAGAGGGGCAACGCCCTGCGCTGACCTCCAGGCCGCTCAGCGAAGAGGTGAGCGAAGTGCTGGCCGAACGCGATGCGCTATACCGCGAAGCGGCTCACCACGTGGTGGATGCGTCAGCCTCTCCCGAAGACGTTGTGATTCAGATTATTACCGCCCTGCGTTTGGCTTGTGCCAGCTAACCGGCGTCTATACTTATAGCTCAGACATAAAAAAAGGATGAGCTATGCCAACCAGACCTCCCTATCCGCGTGAAGCACGTATTGTTACCGTTGAAAAAGGCCAGACGGGTCATACCGTGACTTGGTATCAACTGCGTGCCGATCACCCCAAGCCGGACTCGCTGATCAGTGAACACGAGACTGAACAGGAAGCGCTGGACGCGAAACGGCGCTATGAAGATCCCGATAAAACCTGACCCTTTTCCTAAACGTTCCAGTATCGTGCCTGAATCACACTTTTTACTCATCGGGAAAGTTAAGCAGGAGTTAATATTTAGTTATTACAAGTAACTCCGGTATCGGCAGGCGATCTTTACATTTCGATGTCGTGATCGCCTGCTACGCTTGGTGCTGTTTTGTTGAAAAAACGAACTGTGCAGCGTAGTGAGCCTGTACCTGTGTGCACGATGTTGGAGTAATGGAAGGCGATCAAGATGAAGGCAACGTTGGCGATCCTCACCATTGGTGTGGTCCCTGTAAGCGAAGTGTTACCGCTCTTAACCGAGCATGTATCTGAACAACAGATAACGCATCTTAGCCTCTTGGGGAAGATGAGTCGGGAAGAGGTCATGGAAGACTACGCTGTCGAGGTGGGGGAGGATCCCCTGGCGACGTTATTAAGCGACGGTAAACTGGCGCATGTTTCACGCCAGAAAATCGAGCGCTCGCTGCAGGGCGTAATAGAAGTGCTCGATAATCAAGGTTATGACGTTATTTTGCTGATGAGTACCGCGCCCATTAAGGGCCTCACGGCGCGTAATGCGATTTTGCTGGAGCCGATGCGGATCATTCCACCGCTGGTGGCCTCCATCGTGGATGGTCATCAGGTGGGGGTGATTGTGCCCATTGAGGAGCTCATGGATAACCAGGAGGCAAAGTGGCACGTGCTGGAAAAAGTGCCCTTGTATGCGCTGGCAAATCCGTTCTGGGACAGTGAGGCCAAGCTCATTGCTGCCGGGAAGGAGCTGCTTGAGAGAGGGGCAGATGTCTTGATCCTGGACTGCCTCGGTTTCCATCAGCATCATCGTGATCTGCTGCAAAAAGCGCTGGATGTTCCCGTGCTGTTATCCAACGTTCTGATGGCTCGCCTGGCCTCGGAACTCCTCATGTAATGATTTTGCGTGACAGGTGATGAGCAAGGCCCCTATAGTGAATTTTTATCTAAAAATATAAGGGCCAGTTCATGCTTCAAAGTAACGAATACTTTTCCGGTAAAGTGAAATCCATTGGTTTTACCAGCAGCAGCACTGGCCGCGCCAGTGTCGGCGTTATGGCGGAAGGGGAATACACCTTTGGCACGGCGGAAGCTGAAGAAATGACGGTCGTCAGCGGGGCGCTGAACGTCTTACTGCCGGGTGAAACGGAATGGAAAGTTTACGCTGCCGGGCAAGTTTTCAACGTCCCTGGCCACAGCGAGTTTCATTTGCAGGTCGCTGAACCTACCTCTTATCTGTGCCGCTACCTGAAATAAAAAATAAGCCGGGTGGCGCTAACGCTTACCCGGCCTGCGTTTTGCCTGTTATCTCTGCGCTTCGCCGCCGAGACCTTCCACCAGATTCTGAATCAACGCGGCCAGCTCGCCGGTCATCAGGATGAAGTCCGCGTCAAAGCGCTGGGCGTAATCTTCCCTGTCGATATCTTCGTTCTGATCGCGCAGCTCGTCGCAGAACTTCAGACGCTTCACGGAGCCGTCGTCGCACATCACGAACTGAATGCGCTGCTGCCAGTCGAGCGCCAGTTTAGTGACCACTTTACCCGCTTCGATGTGTACAGCGATCTCGTCGCTCACCAGATCCTGCTTCTTCGCGCGGATCACGCCGCCATCTTCCAGCAGGGCTTTCAGCTCGGCTTCATCAAGGATCTGGAAACCCTGAGCCGCAGCGCCGCTGCGTACCCATTCGGTCAGCGTCAGCTCGATCGGCGTTTCCAGCGCCAGCGGAACGACCGGTAAAGATCCGATGCTTTTACGCAGCAGGGCCAGCGTATCTTCTGCTTTCTTGGCGCTGGAGCAGTCCACCATGATCAGCCCGTTGACGGTGTCGATCCACATCATGGTCTGGCTGAAGCGGCTGAAGGCGCGCGGCAGCAGGGAGTGCAGCACTTCGTCTTTCAGCGAATCTTTTTCGGTCTTTTTCAGCTTGCGGCCCTGTTCGGCTTCCAGCTTGAAAATTTTCGCTTCGAGCGCCTGCTTAACCACCGGCGTCGGCAGGATTTTCTCTTCTTTACGGGCGCAAACGATGATTTGACCCGTGCTGCTGGCGTGGGTCAGTGCATCGCTTTGTGAACCCATTGGCGGAACCCAGCCGGTTTTCGCCATATCCTGGCTACCGCAAGGGGAAAAGGTATAAGCGGCTAACTGTTTTTCCATCTCTTCTGCACGCAGCGAAACGTCGCGGCTGAGACGGTAAACCATCAAATTTTTGAACCACAGCATGATAATTTCCACGGCCTTGTCGTTAAATCAGCGGGCATGATAACGAATTGTCGCATCGCTTGCATTGCTAATCGGGAAGCGTGCTTCTACTCTGTTGATAATCAAAATAATGAGGAGAGTCTTGTGCGTATTGGGATCGATTTGGGCGGCACCAAAACAGAAGTCATCGCACTGAGCGAGCAGGGGGAGCAGCTGTTCCGCCACCGTTTGCCGACACCGCGCGATGATTATCACCAGACTATCGAGACGATTGCCAGCCTGGTTGAGATGGCAGAGCAGGCGACAGGGCAAACCGGCAGCGTCGGGATGGGGATCCCGGGGTCGATCTCGCCGTATACCGGGGTGGTTAAAAATGCCAACTCCACCTGGCTCAACGGTCAGCCGTTTGACAAAGATTTGAGCCAACGTCTGAACCGGGAAGTGCGTCTGGCCAACGACGCCAACTGCCTGGCGGTCTCTGAGGCCATCGACGGCGCGGCGGCCGGTGCCCAGACCGTGTTTGCCGTGATCGTCGGTACCGGCTGCGGAGCGGGCGTGGCGTTCGGCGGGCGTGCCCATATCGGCGGCAACGGCACGGCAGGCGAGTGGGGACACAACCCGCTGCCGTGGATGGATGAAGACGAGCTTAAATACCGCGCTGAAGTGCCGTGCTACTGCGGAAAGCAGGGCTGTATTGAGACGTTTATCTCCGGCACCGGTTTTGCGACCGATTACCACCGCTTAAGCGGCCAGCCGTTAAAGGGCAACGAAATCATGCGTCTGGTCGAAGAACAGGATCCGGTCGCCGAGCTGGCCCTTAGCCGCTACGAAATGCGGCTGGCGAAATCCCTGGCACACGTGGTGAATATTCTCGATCCGGACGTGATTGTGCTCGGCGGCGGCATGAGCAACGTTGACCGGCTATACGCCACGGTACCGAACCTTGTCAAACAGTGGGTCTTCGGCGGCGAGTGTGAAACCCCGATCCGCAAAGCTGTCCACGGTGACTCCAGCGGCGTGCGCGGCGCGGCGTGGCTGTGGCCGGAATAAAAGCAAATAATGTTTATTCCCTCTCCCTGTGGGAGAGGGCCAGAGTGAGGCAAGGTAAAAGCAAAACAGCAACGAAAGTTGCTGTTTTTGATGTTTGTACCCTCTCCCCGTGGGAGAGGGCCAGGGTGAGGGCACCAGACCGCACCGATCCCCATTTATTCCACCGCAAACACCTTATCCAGCCTGCTGTATCCCAGCCCGTTGATCTTCTTCACCTTGATCTGCACCGGAATGCGCTCTTTCATCGCCTCTACGTGGCTGATCACGCCGATGGTTTTCCCGGTGGCGTTCAGCGCGTCGAGCGCATCCAGCGCGGTATCCAGCGTTTCACTGTCGAGCGTGCCGAACCCTTCATCCAGGAACAGGGAATCGATCCGCGTCTTATGACTCACCAGATCGGAAAGGGCCAGCGCCAGCGCCAGGCTGACGAGGAAGCTCTCGCCGCCCGAGAGCGTACGGGTATCGCGCACCGCATCCGCCTGCCAGGTATCGACCACTTCCAGCTCCAGCGCGTCGCTGGCCTTGCGCTGCAGCAGATAACGCCCGTGCAGACGGTTAAGCTGCTGGTTAGCAAGCCAGACGAGATTATCCAGCGTCAGCCCCTGCGCGAATTTACGGAACTTGTCGCCAGTGCTGGAGCCGATCAGCGCGTTCAGATAACCCCAGTCGTCCGCCTCGCGCGCGGCCTCTTCAATTTGCTGCATCAACGCCAGCTGGTGCTGACGGTTATCGCTGTCCTGCTTAAGCTGCTGGCGGATCTCGCCCTGATGCGTCGTGTTCTCGCGAAGCCGTTGCGCCAGCTGCTGCAGCTGGCTTTGCAGCGTGGGGGCATCGGCGTTGAGCCCTTCCGGCCTCAGCGCCAGATGAGACTGCAGCTGCTGGTTAGCCTGGCCGGAAAGGGCCGCGGCCTGCTGTATCTGGCTTTCCAGCGACTGCTTCAGCTGTTCGAGGCGACGAATAGCGTCGTCATCCAGGAGGGCGGCAAGGAACGCGTCCCGATCGGCAAAGCAGCTCGCTGCGAGCGCCGCGGTGAATAGCGTCTGCGACTGCAGCAGGCGCTCTTGCTCCAGCTTTTCCTGCTGGTGCTGCGCGGTGAGCTGGCTTTGTAGCGACACGCATTCATCGTGGACGTCTCGCCAGCCGTCCGGAATGGTCGGTTCGGCCTCTTCGCTTTTCGTTTCCGGAAGCGTGTCGAGCAGCGGCTTGAGAGCGTTTATGCGTTCCAGAAGCACGCCGTGCTGCGTTTGTTTCTCCTGCCACTGCGCGAATTCCGCTTCGCGGGCGTGCAGCCAGGCGGCTTCATTCCCGTCTTCAGGTACGTTAAGCGATAGCGAAAGTAGGGTGTTTTCCAGCGCCTGGCGCGCGGCCGTCAGCTGCTGCAGATGCTGTCGCTCCTGCACTTCCTGCTCGTTCAGCTGGTTTTGCAGGGTCAGACGCTGGCTGAGCTGATAGAGCTGGCGCTCGTACTGTTCCTGCTCGTTCATCCATGGCGTGATATCTTCCTGAATATTCAACGCGATGTTCAGGGAAGTGCAGGCTTCCATCCACTCTTTAGTGAGTGCTTGCTCTTCCTGAGATAGCATCTGGGCGTCGTCTGTCTCGCGCTGGATCTGCTGCGTCAGGGCATTAACCTGTCCCAGCACCAGCAGGCCTTCCTCTTTAAGCGCGGCGACCTCTTTTTCCAGGTCATCACGGCGGCGCTGGTTATCCGTCAGCTCAAGTGACTGGTATTGCGCAACGGCGGGATGCTCGCTGGAGCCGCACAGCGGACAGGGTTTGCCGGCCTCAAGCTGCGAACGATAATGTTCCAGCTTTTTGATCGTCGCTTCGGTTTCGCACAGGGCCTTGAGGTCCAGATAGTGCTGGTGTTTCTCTTTGTACTGCTGGCGACGCAGCGTCAGCGTTTCATTGAGTTTGTTTTGTTCGGCCTGGGCCTTCAGCACGCTTTCATCGCTCTGGCGCAGGCGCTTTTGCAGCGGCTGATAGCGGGCATGCAGCGACGTCAGCCGCTGACGCAGCGTGCGTGACCGGGACTGCTGCTCCATGGCCGCACTGACCTCATCTGCCGTCAGCGTCAGCGAATTTTCCGGCATCTCAGCCAGCCTGTTGCGTAATTCCCCCATCCGCGCAGCAAGCGAGGCTAACTGCGTTTTGTCGCGGTTAAGCTGAGAGAACTGAGCACGCCAGCCGGCAATCTCCTGCCCCAGCAGGCGATAGCGTTCGTGCTCCGCCAGCCACTGCGCCAGCGCCGTCTGCTCGGTCTGAAGTTGCTCATGATTACGCTGGGCGGTATGACGGATCCGCGCGCGCAGCGCGGTTTTGGCTTGTAAGCGAGTATTTACTTCAATAATTCGCTGCTGGGTTTGCGTCAGGCGCGCGGTTTGCTCCTGCTGGTGCTCCCAAAGCGGTCGAAGCTGGGCGGCGGGCAGAGCAAGCTGGAGCTTTGCCAGCTCTGGCGCAGCGTTCGTCAGCGCCTGTTGCGCCTGCTGCTGCATCGCGGTGACGCGCTGTTGCTCAAGCACGAGCTCATCATGGCGCGTAAGCCACTGAAAATCTTTCTGTTGGCTTTGCTGCTGAACCAGCAGGGTTTTCTCTTCGTCAGTAAGCGCCTGCAAACTTTGCTGCAACTGCTGCTGTTGCTCTTCGCTCAACAGCACGACGCCCGCCGCCTGCGCCTCGCACTTTTCAAGCACGCTGCGGGCGGCTTTGTGTTTTTCAAACACCATGGCGGAAATCTGTCCGTAGATCTCGGTGCCGGTCAGCTCTTCCAGCAGCTCGGCGCGATCGCTCGGCCTGGCATTAAGGAAGGCAGCAAACTGCCCCTGTGAGAGCAGCATGGAGCGGGTGAAGCGGCCATAGTCCAGCCCGGTGAGCGCGGCGGTTTGCTCCAGTTTATCCGTCACTTTGTCGGCCAGGATTTTGCCATCTTCGCAGCGCGCCAGCTCCACGCGCGGCGCCTGCAGGTTGCCGTCCGGCTGGTTGCGCGCGCGGTTCTGGCTCCAGAATGCGCGATAGGCGGTGCCTTTTACCTCGAACTCCACTTCCGCCAGGCACTCGGCGGTGTCGCGCGTCATCAGGTCGTTTTGCGCCTGAGAGACCTTCTGAAGTCGCGGCGTTTCGTGATAAAGCGCCAGACAGATGGCGTCAAGCAGGGTGGTTTTACCTGCCCCGGTCGCGCCGGTGATGGCAAACAGCCCGTTGCTGGCAAACGGCTCCGCGGTAAAGTCAATTTTCCACTCGCCCTTGAGGGAGTTGAGATTTTTCAGGCGCAGGCTCAAAATTTTCATGCGTTTTCTTCCTCATCATTGAGCGCATGCAGGGTATGGCTGAACAGTTCGCTGAGTCTTGCGCGCTTCGCGTCGTCAATTTCTTCCTGCGAGAGCCTGCGTTCAAACACCTCTTCAACCCGAAGCTCACTGAGCGTTTCACGCTGAGCGCTTAACAGAATTTTCTCGCGCTGCTCGCGGCTGCGGCGTACCAGTAAGACTTCGACGGGTAAATCTTCCGTCAGCGCCTGAATTTTACGCTGCATATCGTGAAGGTAGTCGTCGGTGGTGATTTCGATATCCAGCCAGACGGGCGGGTTAAGCGCCGCGCCGCGCCACTGCTCAAGCTGGGCGGTAATGGCGTCAAGATCGCCCTTCAGCACCGCCAGCGGCTGGGTGACGGGCACCTCCAGCGTCTCGACGGCGTGAAGTTTTCCTTCGGAGAAGCTCACCAGATGGACGGATTTGGCCTTGCCCGTTTCGTCAAAGCTGAGCGAAATTGGCGAGCCGCAGTAGCGGATGTGCTCGCTGCCGCCGACGATCTGCGCCCGGTGAATATGTCCGAGCGCAATGTAGTCGGCTGGCGGGAAGTTCTGCGCCGGAAAGGCGTCCAGCGTGCCGATATAGATGTCACGTACGGCGTCACTTTTACTGGCCCCGACGGTGGTGAGATGGCCGGTCGCAATCACCGCAATCGGCTGGTCGCCGCGCAGGGCGCAGGCATCGACGTGCTGCTGGTGATAATAGTCGGTGATGGCCTGCAGGAGATGCTGCTGTTTTTCCGCGCCCGACAGCCCCGCCTGACTTTGCACGATGTCGCGCGGACGCAAAAACGGAATGGGGCACAGCACCGCCCCCGGCGTGCCGTCGCGTTTTTTCAGGATCTGCGGGGCGTGCCCGGCGCTGGCGACGACGGTGGTATTGAGAAATGCCAGGATGTCGCGGGATTCATTGAGCGTCGCGACGGAATCATGGTTGCCGGCGACAATCACCAGATGACAGCCGGTTTGCTGCAAATTCACCACGAAGCGGTTGTACAGTTCACGCGCATAGCTGGGGGGTGAGCCGGTATCAAAGATGTCACCCGCCACAATAATCGCGTCCACCTCGTGCGTCCGGGCCGTTTCCAGCAGCCAGTTCAGGAAGGCTTCATGTTCAGCCGCACGGCTTTTGCTGTAAAAATTTTGACCCAGATGCCAGTCCGAGGTGTGAAGTATGCGCATAGCTGATCCGTGGCAAAAAAGAGAAAGCAGGATTATAAACGTTCAGAGACGGGAAAATAACCGCTGTAATAAAACAACGGTTTGCCCCTTATCGTGGTACTGTTTTTCATAAATCTGTCATAAATCTGACGCATAATGGCGCCGAATTACAAACTTGTAACTTAAATAAGATAAGACAGGGCAAAGTATGGCGAGACGTATTCTGGTCGTAGAAGATGAAGCTCCAATTCGTGAAATGGTGTGCTTCGTGCTCGAGCAAAACGGCTTCCAGCCGGTTGAAGCGGAAGATTATGACAGCGCAGTGAACCAGCTGAATGAACCCTGGCCCGATCTGATTCTGCTGGACTGGATGTTGCCCGGCGGCTCCGGACTGCAGTTTATCAAACACCTGAAGCGTGAAGCGCTGACCCGCGACATCCCGGTTGTGATGCTCACGGCGCGCGGAGAAGAAGAGGATCGCGTTCGCGGTCTGGAGACCGGCGCGGACGATTACATTACTAAACCGTTCTCTCCAAAAGAGCTGGTTGCCCGCATTAAAGCCGTGATGCGCCGTATTTCGCCGATGGCGGTGGAAGAGGTGATTGAGATGCAGGGGCTGAGCCTTGACCCCACCTCACACCGCGTCATGACCGGTGAAAATCCTCTCGACATGGGGCCTACCGAATTTAAACTCCTGCACTTCTTTATGACCCACCCGGAACGCGTTTACAGCCGCGAGCAGTTGCTGAATAACGTCTGGGGAACTAACGTGTATGTCGAAGACCGGACGGTTGACGTACATATTCGCCGCCTGCGAAAAGCACTGGAACTGAGCGGCCACGATCGCATGGTGCAGACGGTCCGCGGCACGGGTTATCGTTTTTCTACCCGTTTCTGAACAATGACAGGAGTGTGACGCGTGCTGGAACGTCTGTCATGGAAAAGGCTCGTCTTTGAACTGATCTTATGCTGTATTCCGGCCTTCCTTCTGGGGGCCTTTCTTGGACACCTGCCGTGGTTTCTGCTGGCGTCGGTCACCGGGCTGCTGATCTGGCATTTCTGGAACCTGCTGCGCCTCTCCTGGTGGCTGTGGGTTGACCGAAGTATGACGCCGCCGCCGGGAAGCGGCAGCTGGGAGCCGCTGCTGTATGGCCTGCACCAGATGCAGATGCGTAATAAAAAGCGTCGCCGCGAGCTGGGAAGCCTGATTAAGCGTTTTCGCAGCGGTGCAGAGTCGCTGCCGGATGCCGTTATTCTGACGACCGAAGAAGGGACGATCTTCTGGTGTAACGGCCTTGCGCAACAGCTGCTGGGCCTGCGCTGGCCCGACGACAATGGCCAGAATATCCTCAACCTTCTGCGTTATCCCGAATTTACGCTGTATCTGAAAAAGCGTGATTTTACCCGCCCGCACAATCTGAAGCTCAATAATGGTCGCCATCTGGAAATCCGCGTGATGCCCTACAGCGATAAGCAGTGGCTGATGGTGGCGCGCGATGTCACCCAGATGCACCAGCTGGAAGGGGCGCGTCGCAACTTCTTCGCCAACGTCAGTCACGAACTGCGTACCCCGCTGACCGTGCTTCAGGGCTACCTGGAGATGATGCAGGAGCAAACGCTTGAAGGCGCGCCGCGTGAAAAAGCGCTGCACACCATGCGCGAGCAAACGCACCGGATGGAAGGGCTGGTGAAGCAACTGCTGACGCTCTCGAAGATTGAAGCGGCGCCGTCGCTCGCGCTAAATGACACCATTGATGTGCCAATGATGCTGCGGGTCGTTGAGCGTGAAGCGCAGACGTTAAGCCATAAAAAGCATCACCTGACCTTTGAGGTCGACAATACGCTGAAGGTGCTGGGCAGCGAAGATGAACTGCGGAGCGCCATTTCCAACCTTGTGTATAACGCGGTAAATCATACGCCGGAGGGGACGAATATCGTGGTGCGCTGGCATCATGTCCCAACGGGGGCTGAGTTTAGCGTGGAAGACAACGGGCCGGGGATTGCACCTGAGCATATTCCGCGCCTGACCGAGCGCTTTTACCGTGTGGATAAAGCGCGATCCCGGCAGACTGGCGGAAGCGGCCTGGGGCTGGCAATTGTGAAACACGCGGTGAATCACCATGAAAGCCGTCTCGATATTCAGAGTACGCTGGGTAAAGGAACCCGCTTCAGTTTCGTTATTCCGGAACGATTAATTGCCAAAAAGATCGCCTGACGGCAGGCGTGTCATTTTACCTTTCCACGGGTCAGCGTCTGCTGGCCCGTTTGCTTTGCAGTCAAGCGAAACGCGGATGAATTTTATACGGCTGACTGTTTTTTGTTCGCATGATTAGCCATGGGTTTTTCTTATAAATAGCGTATTATTCTGAGGTGTATTTCCATGCTGGCATATTGTTCTGGTTTTGCGATCCCACCTTGCCTTTAAACGTTATAAGCGTTTAAATTGCGCCCCAGATACTGTCAGACCGACTGTATTTGCGTGGTAAATCGAAAAACTATTCTTCTCCACGCCAGGACGGGAGCATTTCCCGCTGAAATTGAGCAAATTTTCGGCTGTATCGTCCCGTCAGGGAAATCGAAAATCTCAATGTTTTCAACACCACATCCACAGGCAGTAAGGTTTTATGACCCATCACTTAAAATCGCGCGACATCATCGCGCTGGGCTTTATGACATTTGCGCTGTTCGTTGGCGCAGGCAACATCATTTTCCCTCCAATGGTTGGCTTACAGGCGGGTGAACACGTCTGGACCGCCGCGTTTGGTTTCCTGATTACTGCCGTGGGTCTGCCGGTTCTGACCGTCGTTGCGCTGGCGAAAGTCGGCGGCGGTGTGGATAGCCTCAGCACCCCGATTGGCAAAGTGGCGGGCGTTCTGCTGGCAACCGTCTGCTATCTGGCCGTTGGCCCGCTGTTTGCGACCCCGCGTACGGCGACCGTGTCCTTCGAAGTGGGTATTGCTCCCCTGACCGGTGACGGTGCGATGCCGCTGTTTATCTATAGCCTGATCTACTTCGCAATCGTGATTCTGGTTTCCCTCTATCCGGGCAAGCTGCTGGATACCGTGGGTAACTTCCTGGCTCCGCTGAAAATTGTGGCGCTGATTGTTCTGGCGGTAGCGGCCATCGTCTGGCCAGCGGGCCCGATTAGCGACGCGATGGACGCCTATAAAAACGCCGCGTTCTCTAACGGCTTTGTGAACGGCTACCTGACGATGGATACGCTGGGCGCCATGGTGTTTGGTATCGTTATCGTTAACGCCGCGCGTTCCCGCGGTGTGACCGAAGCGCGTCTGTTGACCCGATATACCATCTGGGCTGGCCTGATGGCCGGCGTGGGGCTGACGCTGCTCTATCTGGCGCTGTTCCGTCTGGGCTCCGACAGCGCCATGCTGGTTGAGCAGAACGCCAACGGTGCGGCTATCCTGCATGCCTACGTTCAGCACACCTTCGGCGGTGCGGGCAGTATGCTGCTGGCAGCGCTGATTTTCCTGGCGTGTCTGGTGACGGCGGTTGGCCTGACCTGCGCCTGCGCAGAGTTCTTTGCACAGTATCTGCCGCTCTCTTACCGCACCCTGGTGTTTATCCTCGGCATCTTCTCTATGGCGGTGTCCAACCTCGGTCTGAGCCACCTGATTCAGGTCTCGATTCCGGTGCTGACGGCGATTTATCCGCCGTGTATCGTGCTGGTCGTGCTGAGCTTTACTCGCCCGTGGTGGAACAACTCTTCACGAATTATTGCGCCAGCCATGTTTATCAGCCTGATTTTTGGTATCCTTGACGGGATTAAAGCATCAGCTTTCGCGCACATACTGCCGGCATGGACACAGCGTCTGCCGCTGTCCGAGCAGGGGCTGGCCTGGCTGATGCCTACCGTTGTTGCACTGGTTCTGGCGATTATCTGGGACCGTGCTGCAGGGCGTCAGGTCGCATCGAACGCTCATTAATCAACGGCAACAAACTGTTTAACCACGGGGCTTTAGGCCCCGTGGTTTTTTGTTTTTTTCGTGTTGAATGGCAAGATTTAAATGGAAAGCACTAACAAACTTAAACGTGGATTGAGCACGCGCCACATCCGCTTTATGGCGCTGGGCTCTGCTATCGGCACCGGTCTTTTTTATGGCTCGGCAGATGCCATCAAAATGGCCGGTCCCAGCGTTCTGCTGGCGTACATTATCGGCGGCGTGGCGGCGTATATCATCATGCGCGCCCTCGGCGAAATGTCGGTTCACAACCCGTCCGCCAGCTCCTTCTCCCGCTACGCGCAGGAAAACCTCGGCCCGCTGGCCGGGTTTATCACCGGCTGGACATACTGCTTTGAAATCCTGATTGTGGCGATTGCCGACGTGACGGCGTTTGGCATCTATATGGGCATCTGGTTCCCGGCGGTGCCGCACTGGATTTGGGTGCTGAGCGTGGTGCTGATCATTTGCGCCGTCAACCTGATGAGCGTGAAGGTGTTCGGCGAGCTGGAGTTCTGGTTCTCCTTCTTCAAGGTCGCCACCATCATCATCATGATTGTGGCCGGTTTCGGCATCATCATCTGGGGAATCGGCAACGGCGGGCAGCCGACCGGTATTCACAACCTCTGGAGCAACGGCGGCTTCTTCAGCAACGGCTGGCTCGGAATGGTCATGTCGCTACAGATGGTGATGTTTGCCTACGGCGGTATCGAGATTATCGGTATCACCGCCGGGGAAGCGAAAGATCCGGAGAAGTCCATTCCGCGCGCCATCAACTCGGTGCCGATGCGTATTCTGGTGTTCTACGTGGGTACGCTGTTCGTGATTATGTCCATCTACCCGTGGAATCAGGTAGGCACCAACGGTAGCCCGTTTGTTCTGACCTTCCAGCATATGGGCATTGCGTTTGCGGCCAGCATTCTGAACTTTGTGGTGCTCACCGCGTCGCTCTCCGCGATTAACAGTGACGTCTTTGGCGTGGGCCGTATGCTGCACGGCATGGCGGAGCAGGGCAGTGCGCCGAAGGTGTTCGCCAAAACCTCACGCCGCGGCACGCCGTGGGTGACCGTCGTGGTGATGACCGTGGCGCTGCTGTTCTCGGTTTACCTGAACTACATCATGCCGGAGAACGTCTTCCTGGTGATCGCATCGCTGGCGACCTTCGCGACGGTGTGGGTGTGGATTATGATCCTGCTGTCGCAGATCGCGTTCCGCCGTCGTCTGTCGCCGGATGAGGCGAAAGCGCTGAAGTTCAAAGTTCCTGGCGGCGTTGCGACGACCGTTGTCGGGCTGATCTTCCTGGTGTTTATCATTGCCCTGATTGGCTACCATCCGGATACCCGCATTTCCCTGTACGTGGGCTGCGCGTGGATCGTCCTGCTGCTGGTGGGCTGGGTGTTTAAATGCCGCCGCGACCGTCAGCTGGCGGAAGCACAGTAATATTTTTTCTCCCTCTCCCTGTGGGAGAGGGTTGGGGTGAGGGCATCAGGCCGCACTGATGCCTCCTCCTCCTTTCTCCTCCCCCAATAATCCCGAACGTGATGAGCTATCCTTAACCACCCTGTGGCAAGGTGACGTCAATTTCATCAAAGGGGATTCGTGATGTTAAACGCCTGGCACCTTCCGGTTGCCCCATTTGTTAAGCAAAACAAAGACAACCTTGTGATTACGCTCTGGCTGGCGGGAGAAAATCAGCCTGAACGCGTGACGCTCCGCGCCGAAATAGATAACGAAGAGACCGGGCTGAAAATGCACAGGCTGCGCAGCCAGCCGCAGCCGGGGATCACTGCGTGGCGGGCCAATATCGACCTGAGCAGCGGGCAGCCGCGTCGCCGCTACAGCTTCAAACTGCTGTGGAATAACCGCCAGCTGTGGTTTACCCCGCAGGGGTTTAGCCGTTTCCCGCCCGCACGGCTGGAGCAGTTCGCGGTCGATTACCCGGATAACGGCCCGCAGTGGGTTAACGATCAGGTGTTTTACCAGATTTTCCCGGACCGTTTTGCGCGCAGCGAAAAGCGCACCGCCGACCAGGATAAGATCTATCACCACCATGCGGCGGGCCACGACATTATCCTGAAAGCGTGGGACGAGCCGTTAACCGCACAGGCGGGGGGA
>NZ_QFXN01000084.1:0-314 GCF_003144775.1 Enterobacter sp. CGMCC 5087
GGGATCAGCGAAAAGCTACCGTACCTGAAAAAGCTCGGCGTGACGGCGCTCTATCTCAACCCGGTGTTTAAAGCCCCGAGCGTGCACAAATACGATACCGAAGATTATCGCCACGTTGACGCGCAGTTTGGCGGTGACGAGGCGCTGCTGCGCCTGCGTAAGAACACCCAAAACGAAGGCATGCGCCTGATTCTGGACGGCGTGTTCAACCACAGCGGAGATTCGCACGCCTGGTTTGACCGCCATAACCAGTCGATGGGCGGGGCATGTCATAACCCGGACTCGCCGCAGCGCGACTGGTACAGCTTTAACGA
>NZ_QFXN01000085.1:0-2580 GCF_003144775.1 Enterobacter sp. CGMCC 5087
CGTGGAATATGGACGGCTGGCGGCTGGACGTGGTGCATATGCTCGGTGAAGCCGGCGGGGCGCGGAATAACCTTCAGCACGTCGCCGGGATTACGCGCTCGGCAAAAGCGGCCCAGCCGGAGGCGTTCGTCTTTGGCGAGCACTTTGGCGACGCGCGCCAGTGGCTGCAGAACGATGCGGAAGATGCGGCGATGAACTATCGCGGCTTTACTTTCCCGCTGTGGGGATTTCTCGCTAACACCGATATCTCCTACGATCCGAATCATATCGACGCTGAAACCTGCATGGCGTGGATGGAGAACTATCGCGCCGGTCTGTCCCATCAGCAGCAGCTGCGGATGTTCAACCAGCTCGATAGCCACGATACCGCCCGCTTTAAATCCCTGCTCGGCAAGGATGCGGCGCGTCTGCCGCTGGCGGTCACCTGGCTCTTCACCTGGCCGGGCGTGCCGTGCATCTATTATGGAGACGAAGTGGGGCTGGACGGCAACAACGATCCGTTCTGCCGTAAAACCTTCCCGTGGGAGCCAGAGAAGCAGGACAAGGTGCTGTTCAGCCTGTATCAGCGGCTGGTGAGGCTGCGTAAGCAGAGTCTCGCCCTGCGCTACGGCGGCTGTCAGGTGGTGTATGCCCACGATAACGTGGTAGTGTTTGCTCGCGTCTACAATCAGCAGCGCGTGCTGGTGGCCATTAACCGGGGCGAAGCCTGCGAAGTGGTGCTGGATGATTCACCGTTGCTGAAGGTGGCGGCGTGGAAGAATAAAGAGGGCAAGGCGACGATACAGGACGGCGTGCTGGCGCTGCCTGCGGTATCCGCGACGATCTGGTTCGGCAGTTAAGACCTGTTAATGTTTCCACCTTTTAAGATGGCGCAAATGCAACTATTTGTGTCAATCTTAACGGATCGTTTACGGTGAAGGTGGAAACATGGACGAGCTTTACATCCTTGGCTGTTTGTTCCTGGTTTTTGCGCTGGTGGTTGCGCCCGTGCTTGCGGTTATTGGCTTTAACCGAAGTACGGCGGCGCGACAGGAGATCGCCCGGCTACGCCAGCGCATTGAGGCGCTTGAGCAGCGCGGCGCGAATGAGATAGCGCCAGAGCCGGTGCAGTCTGCCGCTCCGGCGGTCGTGACCGCGCCGATGGTTGAAGATGCTCCCGCGCCTGTCGACCCCTGGCGTTCCGATACTTCCGCAGCCGTGGCACAACCCGCTCCGGCTCCGACGCCTGCGGCAAAACAGCCTTCTGCCTTTGGCGGCATCCTGACGTCGCTGGCGCGCTGGTTTATGCAGGGTAATCCGCTGGCGAAGCTTGGGATCCTGCTGCTCTTCCTCGGTCTGTCATTCCTGCTGCGCTATACCGTTGAACATTCCCTGTTCCCGCTTGAGCTGCGCCTCGTGGCAACGGCGCTGTTTGCCATCGTTCTGCTGGCGGTCGGGTGGCGGCTGCGGCATAAGCGGCGTGTCTATGCGCTGATCCTCCAGGGCGGGGCGACCGGCGTGCTCTACCTGACGGTGTTTGGCGCATTCCGGCTCTGGCAAATGCTGCCGATGACGCTGGCCTTTGCGCTTCTGGTGGTGATATGCGCGGCGAGCGTCGGGCTGGCGGTGCTGCAGAAGGCGCTGAGCCTTGCCATGCTGGCAAGCCTCGGCGGGTATCTTGCGCCGCTGCTGCTGTCTACCGGGGGCGGCAGCTTTGTCGCGCTGTTCTCTTTCTATCTCCTGCTTTCCATCGGCATTCTCGCTATCAGCATCTGGCAGCACTGGCGCGAGCTGAATCTGCTCGGGCTACTGTTTACGTTCGGCGTGGGCGGCCTGTGGGGGCTGAATGACTACCAGCCTGAAGACTATTGGGTCTGCCAGCTGTTCCTGATCGCCAATACGCTGATATTCGGCGTCCTGAGCGTGGCGCTGTCGCTGCGGGCGCAGGAGAAAGGGAAGCAAATTATTGACGGCGTGCTGCTGTTTGCCCCGCCGCTGATCGGTTTCGGGATGCAGTACGGCATGACCCGGTACTGGGAGTATGGACCGGCCCTGAGCGCGCTGGGCTACGGCGCATTTTATCTTACCCTCGCGTTCCTTGCGCTGCGGCGCTATCCCTCTATCGGGCGACCTCTGGTCATGGCGGCGCTGGCTATTGGCGGCGGATTTGCCACGCTCGCCATTCCGCTGGCGCTGTCGGCGCGCTGGACGGCGATGGCCTGGGCGCTGGAAGGGCTGGGTATCCTCTGGCTGGGCGTACAGCAGAACCAGCGTCGCATGAGCTATAGCGGGACGGCGCTGCTGGTGCTGGCGCTTAGCAGCGCGCTGTGGGCGCAAGCGAACGGTGTTACGTCCCTGAGCCTGCTGCTGATCTTCACCATCCTCAGCCTTTGCTGGCTGGCTGCGGCCTGGCTGTGGAGGACTCTCTTCCTGCCGCTCAGCCGGGCGCTGCTGGCAGGAGGACTGCTGTTCTGGCTGGTGGCGCTATTGGGCGCATCGGGGCTGGTGATGACGCAGGAATTGCCGATTCTGGCGGGCGTGCTGGCGCTGACGGCGGTGTCGGCCTGGGGCTGGCGACAGGTAGCTGCTCGCCTGACGTGG
>NZ_QFXN01000086.1:0-10097 GCF_003144775.1 Enterobacter sp. CGMCC 5087
CAGCAAATGGCTGCTGTGGCCGGTTATGCTGCTGATGGTGGGTTATCAGCTCTGGCACCAGCAGATCGTTGCCGCCGGCTGGTCAAATCTCGCCTGGTGCGTTGCGCTTCCTGCCGCGCTGATGCTGTTGCGGCGCGACGATGAAAGACTCCTGCCGCGCATCGCGATGGGGCTGCATTTGTCGCTGTTCTGGATGATTTTGCTGGCGCTGGCGGCTGAGCTTTACTGGTTTGCCCGTTCATTGCCGTGGGGCATGGCGGCCTGGGGCAGCGGAGTAGCGATGGCAGCCGGCGGCGGGGTAATTATGGGGCTCTCTGCAGCCGTACGGCGTCGAGGGTGGCCGTTCCGGGAGTGGCCTGCACTCTACGCCTGCCTGGCGCCGATCCCCGCGGTCGTGGCGCTGCTGGTACTGCTGGTGGTGACCAATTTCCAGGACGGCGTGGTCTATCGTCAGACCTGGCTGCCGCTGATAAACCCGCTTGAGGAAGGCGCGGCGTTCGCGCTGCTGGGGCTGGTCGTCTTTTATCGGGCGGTGGATCGCTACTACCCGGCGTGGCTCTCGCAGGCCCGCCCGTGGCCTGCCGTTGCGCTGATGGCGTTTGGCTTCTGGTGGCTGAACGGCGCGCTGATGCGCGCCCTGGCCTGGTACGGCGACGTGGCCTGGAATATGGCATCGCTGTGGGATTCGCGGCTTATCCAGACCAGTTTTGCCCTGTTCTGGATGCTGAGCGCGCTGGTGGTCATGATCCATGCCACCCGTCGGGCTTCCCGGCAGGAGTGGCTCTGCGGTGCCGCGCTGCTGGGCGTGGTGATGGTTAAACTGATGCTGGTGGACAGCGCGGGCGGAGGCGGTTTGTCGCGCGCGGTGGCGTTTATCGGCGTGGCGATACTGGTTCTGATCGTGGGGTATTTCTCACCGCTACCGCCCAAAACAGGAGATGAAAAATGAAATGGATGAAGGCGGTAGCCTGTACCGCGCTGCTGGCGCTTTCCGGCCCGGCGTTTTGCGACGAGGGACAAACGGAATCGCCCCGGGACTATGCTTTTGGTCTTTCACTCGATACGTCTGTTCCCTCCCAGTGGTATCGGGTGATGCTGCCGCTCGCCGTCTATGAGCAAAGCACGTCGCCGGATCTGCATGATGTCCGCGTCTTTAACCAGTCGGGCGAGGCGGTTCCCTTCAGCCTGGTCAGCGCGACGCGTCCGCAGGGGGCGGTGCAATCCACTGCGCTGCGCCTCTTCCCGCTGGACGCCTCGCCTCTTGCGGCTTCGCGAGGATCCGGTTATAGCGATAAGATCCTGCTCCGTTCCGGAAACGGCGTTGAGATTGTGCTGGAGGGGCAAAAAGCCGCCGCAGCCGGGCAACATTATCTGCTGACCCTGCCGGAACAGGCGACGGGCGAGATCGCTATATCCCAGCTGCAGCTGCTCTGGAATACCCCGCAGACGCCGTGGCAGGGAACGGCGTCGGTCTATTACAGCGAGGATCTTAAGCGCTGGTATACCCTACGCGAGGATATGCCCTTGCTGGACGTCGTCAGCGGCCAGGACCGTCTTAAGCTCGATCGGATCGATACCGATACGGTTTTATCTCCCGATGCGAATCGCTATCTCATGGTGGTGCTGAATGCGCAGAGCCAGGGGCTAGCCTTGACCGGCGTAAACGCAATCAGCGCACCTGCCCAGGCGGCCCCGGAAGCTATCGACCTTGAGGGGGAAGGGGAGCAGCTATCGACAAGCGAAGCGCAGTGGCACTGGGCGCGCCCGCAGCCGCTGAGTGCTGTCAGCATCTCACTAAATGGCGATGGCGTCCTTCCCGTGGAGATCGCGTGGCGGAGTACGGAAAAAGACGCATGGCATCCTCTGAAGAAAGAGGTCCTTTACCGTCTTGAGGGAAAAGTGTCGCCACCGGTTTCGCTTCACGGGGGGCTGGTGCAGGCGGTGAAAATCACGACGCTGAATGCGCGTCTGCCAGAATACCTGCCGAGCGTCACGGGACATCGCGACCGCTATGACCTGGTGTTCAACGCGCAGGGGAAAGCACCGTACCTGCTCGCCTGGGGCAACGGCGCCGCGAAGCCTGCCAGCGTGGAGCCCGGCATGCTGATCCCGGCCGACCTGCGCAAGACCTATGAGATGGCGAACCTGCCGCAGGCCGACATTCTGGATGATGTCGCGTTAGGCGGCCAGGAGCGTCTGACCGCTACCTCTGCGGCCGAGCGGGAGAGCAGGATGAACACGCTTCTGGTATGGGGCGTGCTGATTGCGGGGGTGATTTTGCTGGCGGGCATGGCCTGGCGCATCTGGCGAGAGACGCAGCGTAAGGCATAAAAAAAGGCCCGCATAAGCGGGCCTTTTTCGTAAACCGTGCCGATTACAGGCTGGATACGTTCTCAGACAGGTATTTAGCCACGCCGTCTGGAGACGCGTTCATGCCTTCTTTACCTTTCTCCCACTGAGCCGGGCACACTTCGCCGTGCTCTTCGTGGAACTGCAGCGCGTCAACCATGCGCAGCATTTCGTCGATGTTACGACCCAGCGGCAGATCGTTAACAACCTGGTGACGAACGATGCCGTTAGCGTCGATCAGGAAGGAACCACGCAGCGCAACGCCAGCGTCCGGATGTTCGATACCGTAAGCCTGCTGGATTTCGCGTTTGATGTCCGCAACCATTGCGTATTTCACCGCACCGATGCCGCCTTTATCGACAGGGGTGTTACGCCATGCGTTGTGTACAAATTCAGAGTCGAAGGAGACGCCAACAACTTCCACGCCACGCTTCTGGAATTCTTCATAACGTTTGTCGAAGGCAATCAGCTCAGACGGGCAAACGAAAGTGAAGTCCATTGGCCAGAAGAACAGAACGGTCGCTTTACCGTTGGTGTGCTGTTTGAAGTTGAAGTTTTCAACGATTTCACCGTTGCCCAGAACTGCTGCAGCTGTAAAATCCGGAGCCGGACGAGTTACCAGAACCATATGATTCTCCTGTAGATACTAAGGTTATTTGGAACGCAACGCGAGCCAGTATAGAGAGTGTTCATGGATAAGACAAAGAGGTGGTGACAATCGTTCCGCCAGCTTTTACCTATCAATGTCATTTTTATACACAAAATCATTCAAGTTGCATCAAGGCGGCAAGTCTGGGAATCCCCGGGAACTTACTGAAGTAAGTGACTGGGGTGAGCAGACGTAGCCAACGCAGAGGCAGCTTGAAGGATGACGTGTATTTAAAGCTGTTTGTTTTTTGCCTGTACCATCATGCGCGGGTAGAACTGCCAGAAACGCGCTTCCAGCGCATCGTAATGTTCATCCAGGTCATACCAGGAATCCCGCAGCGCATCCAGTCGCGGTCGGCGGCTCGCCATCCCGTTCAGCACGTTCTGAATGAAGTCCATCTCGCGATAGCGCTCCAGCCAGCGCTCTGACCACAGGTAGTTATTCAGATTGACAAAGCGCGGCGGCGAGTCGGGCAGAATGATCGACACCTGCTGGTGGGCATAGCGCACAAACGCCGGCAAGGGCATCTCCGGCGACAGCTGTTCCCAGTGGCGCGACAGAAAGTGGTCCCACATCACGTCGAGCGTGATCGGCGCAACGCGGCGCGTTTCAGGGCGAAACCACGCTTTGGCTTCCGTCACTTCCGGCAGCTTATCCGTCAGCACGTCGATGCGGCGGTGCATAAAAATCCCGTCGACAACCTCAGGGGAATAGTCCTCAGCGGGGTTGCCGCGTACGAAATCGGCCAGCAAATTGCCGGACAGGGAGCTGTCAGCGAGGTGAGCGAGATGCAGGTGAGCGAGAAAATTCATGCGTTTCATTTGTCCGGGGGCGGCTAGTTGTTGCAGCAAAAGGGTGTGAGCACTAGACTATGCCGCCTGTTTTTAAGTCACGAGTATACGTCATGCGCGTCGCCGATTTCTCCTTTGAACTACCTGAATCCCTGATTGCTCACTATCCCATGCCTGAGCGCAGCAGCTGTCGCTTACTGTCACTGGATGGGCCAACGGGCGAGCTGACGCACGGTACTTTCACCGATTTGCTCGACAAGCTCAACCCTGGCGATCTGCTGGTCTTTAATAATACCCGCGTGATCCCGGCGCGCCTGTTTGGCCGTAAAGCCAGCGGCGGCAAGATTGAAGTGCTGGTCGAACGTATGCTCGATGATAAACGTATTCTGGCACATATTCGCGCGTCTAAGGCGCCGAAGCCGGGCGCTGAACTGCTGCTGGGCGATGATGAGAGTATCAAAGCGACCATGACCGCGCGCCACGATGCGCTGTTTGAGGTGGAGTTCAACGACGAGCGCACGGTGCTCGATATCCTGAACGCCATCGGCCACATGCCGCTGCCGCCGTATATTGAGCGTCCGGACGAAGAGGCCGACCGCGAGCTGTACCAGACCGTCTACAGCCAGAAGCCAGGCGCCGTTGCTGCGCCGACCGCGGGCCTGCATTTTGATGAGCCGCTGCTGGAGAAACTGCGCGCGAAGGGCGTGGAGATGGCGTTCGTGACGCTGCACGTCGGCGCGGGAACCTTCCAGCCGGTGCGCGTGGACAGCATTGAAGATCACATCATGCACTCTGAGTATGCTGAAGTGCCTCAGGACGTGGTGGACGCGGTGCTGGCGGCGAAAGCGCGCGGTAGCCGCGTCGTGGCGGTCGGTACAACGTCCGTGCGCTCACTCGAGAGCGCCGCGCAGGCCGCAAAGAGCGATCTTATCGAGCCGTTCTTTGGCGATACGCAGATCTTTATCTACCCGGGCTATCAGTACAAAGTGATTGACGCGCTGGTGACCAACTTCCATCTGCCTGAATCAACGCTGATTATGCTGGTGTCGGCATTTGCCGGTTATCAGCATACGATGGCGGCCTACAAGTCTGCGGTAGAACAAAAATATCGCTTTTTTAGCTACGGGGACGCGATGTTTATCACGTACAATCCGCTGGCTTTGAATGAGCGTGTCGGGGAATAAGTCCGCGGCACCGTTTTACAACGTTGGACTGTTTTTCTGACGTCGGAGAAAAAATGAAATTTGAACTCGATACCACCGATGGCCGCGCGCGTCGCGGTCGCCTGGTGTTTGATCGCGGCGTGGTGGAAACCCCCGCGTTTATGCCTGTGGGCACGTACGGCACCGTAAAAGGGATGACGCCGGAAGAAGTAGAAGCCACTGGCGCACAGATTATCCTCGGCAACACCTTCCACCTGTGGCTGCGTCCGGGTCAGGAGATCATGAAGCTCCACGGCGACCTGCACGATTTCATGCAGTGGAAAGGCCCAATCCTGACCGACTCCGGCGGCTTCCAGGTCTTCAGCCTGGGCGATATCCGCAAGATCACCGAGCAGGGCGTACACTTCCGTAACCCGATCAACGGCGATCCGATTTTCCTCGATCCCGAAAAATCGATGGAGATTCAGTACGATCTCGGCTCTGACATCGTGATGATCTTCGACGAATGTACGCCGTACCCTGCTGACTGGGACTACGCAAAACGCTCCATGGAGATGTCTCTGCGCTGGGCGAAGCGTAGCCGTGATCGTTTTGACTCCCTGCAGAACAAAAATGCGCTGTTCGGCATTATCCAGGGCAGCGTTTACGAAGATTTACGCGATATCTCTGTTAAAGGTCTGGTAGAGATAGGTTTTGATGGCTACGCTGTCGGCGGTTTGGCTGTGGGTGAGCCGAAGGAAGACATGCACCGCATTCTGGAGCATGTCTGCCCGCAAATCCCGGCGGATAAACCACGATACCTGATGGGCGTGGGTAAACCAGAAGATCTGGTTGAAGGCGTACGCCGCGGCATTGATATGTTCGACTGCGTCATGCCAACCCGCAACGCGCGTAACGGCCATTTGTTCGTTACCGATGGCGTGGTGAAAATCCGTAACGCGAAGCATAAGAGTGACACCAGCCCGCTCGATTCCGAGTGCGATTGCTATACCTGTCGCAATTATTCTCGCGCGTATCTGCATCATCTCGATCGTTGCAACGAGATTTTGGGCGCGCGTCTCAATACCATTCATAATCTTCGTTATTATCAGCGCTTAATGGCTGGTTTACGTAAGGCTATCGAAGAGGGTAAATTAGAGAGCTTCGTGACCGATTTCTACCAACGTCAGGGGCGGGATGTTCCACCGTTGAACGTTGATTAATTTTAATAATGAGGGAATTTGAATGAGCTTTTTTATTTCTGATGCGGTAGCGGCAACAGGTGCTCCAGCGCAGGGCAGCCCGATGTCTCTGATTCTGATGCTGGTTGTGTTCGGTCTGATCTTCTACTTCATGATCCTGCGTCCACAGCAGAAGCGCACCAAAGAGCACAAAAACCTGATGAACTCCATTGCGAAAGGCGATGAAGTACTGACTAACGGTGGTCTGGTGGGTCGCGTAACCAAAGTGGCTGAAAATGGCTACATTGCTATCGCCCTGAACGACACCACTGAAGTGGTCATCAAACGTGACTTCGTAGCTGCCGTTCTGCCGAAAGGCACCATGAAGGCGCTGTAATCCCAACTTTTCCCAAAGGGAACTGCCGTGTTAAACCGTTATCCTTTGTGGAAGTACATCATGCTGGTCGTCGTGATTCTCGTCGGCCTGCTGTACGCGCTTCCCAACCTGTATGGTGAGGATCCGGCTGTTCAAATCACTGGCGCGCGCGGTGTCGCCGCCAGTGAGCAAACGCTGATCCAGGTCCAGAAAACGTTACAAGAAGAAAAAATTACCGCTAAGTCTGTGGCTCTGGAAGAGGGGGCAATTCTTGCTCGCTTCGACACCACCGACACGCAGCTCCGCGCTCGCGAAGCGCTGATGGGCGTGCTGGGTGACAAATACGTCGTGGCGCTTAACCTTGCCCCTGCAACCCCGCGTTGGCTGGCTGCGATGAAAGCAGAGCCAATGAAACTCGGTCTTGACCTGCGTGGCGGCGTTCACTTCCTTATGGAAGTGGATATGGATACCGCGCTCGGCAAGCTGCAGGAACAGAATATCGACAGCCTGCGCAGCGATCTGCGTGATAAAGGCATCGCTTACACCACCGTGCGTAAAGAAGATAACTACGGCATGAGCATCACGTTCCGCGACAGCGCGGCGCGCGATCAGGCTGTAGATTACCTGACCCAACGTCACCGTGACCTGGTAATCACCTCTCAGGGCAGCAACCAGCTGCGCGCGGTGATGACCGATGCGCGTCTGAAAGAAGCGCGTGAATATGCCGTTCAGCAGAACATCAACATTCTGCGTAACCGTGTAAACCAGCTGGGCGTGGCTGAGCCGCTGGTACAGCGTCAGGGTGCTGACCGTATCGTGGTTGAACTGCCGGGTATCCAGGATACCGCGCGTGCGAAAGAGATTCTGGGGGCGACCGCAACCCTGGAATTCCGTCTGGTGAACTCCAACGTCGATCAGTCCGCTGCCGCCGCAGGGCGTATTCCGGGTGACTCCGAAGTGAAACAGACCCGCGAAGGTCAGCCAGTAGTGCTGTACAAACGCGTGATTCTGACCGGTGACCACATCACCGACTCCACGTCGAGCCAGGACGAATACAACCAGCCGCAGGTTAACATCTCGCTGGATAGCGCGGGCGGTAATATCATGTCTAACTTCACCAAGGACAACATCGGCAAACCGATGGCGACCCTGTTCGTGGAGTACAAAGACAGCGGTAAGAAAGATGCAAACGGTCGTGCGGTGCTGGTGAAAGAGGAAGAGGTGATTAACATCGCCAATATCCAGTCTCGTCTGGGTAACAGCTTCCGTATCACCGGTATTAACAACCCGAACGAAGCGCGTCAGCTCTCCCTGCTGCTGCGTGCCGGTGCGCTGATTGCGCCAATTCAGATTGTTGAAGAACGTACCATTGGTCCAACTCTGGGTATGCAAAACATTCAGCAGGGTCTGGAAGCGTGTCTGGCCGGTCTGGTGGTCTCTATCCTCTTCATGATTTTCTTCTATAAGAAGTTTGGTCTGATTGCGACCTCCGCGCTGATCGCCAACCTGGTGCTGATCATCGGCATTATGTCCCTGCTGCCGGGGGCGACGCTGACCATGCCGGGCATTGCGGGTATCGTTCTTACCCTTGCGGTGGCGGTCGACGCCAACGTACTGATTAACGAACGTATCAAAGAAGAGTTGAGCAACGGTCGCTCTGTTCAGCAGGCGATTGACGAAGGCTATAAAGGCGCGTTCAGCTCCATCTTCGATGCGAACGTAACAACACTGATTAAGGTTCTTATCCTGTATGCAGTGGGTACTGGCGCGATCAAAGGCTTTGCGATTACAACCGGTATCGGTGTCGCAACGTCAATGTTTACCGCTATTGTCGGCACCCGTGCCATCGTGAACCTGCTGTACGGCGGCAAGCGCGTCAAAAAGCTGTCTATCTGAGGAGTGCGTTGTGGCACAGGAATATACTGTTGAACAATTGAACCACGGCCGTAAAGTCTGGGACTTTATGCGCTGGGACTACTGGGCCTTCGGCATTTCAGGTTTCCTGCTGATTCTGTCCATCGTCATTATGGGCGTGAAAGGCTTTAACTGGGGTCTGGATTTCACCGGCGGTACGGTCATCGAGATCTCCCTGGAAAAACCGGTCGATATGGACCAGATGCGTTTGTCTCTGCAGAAAGCGGGCTTTGAAGAGCCGCTGCTGCAGAACTTCGGCAGCAGCCGCGACATCATGGTGCGTATGCCACCGGTGCACGATGCCAACGGCAGCCAGGAGCTGGGCAGCAAGGTTGTTAGCGTGATTAACGAAACAACCAGCCAGAACGCGGCGGTCAAGCGTATTGAGTTCGTCGGCCCAAGCGTGGGTGCTGATCTGGCGCAGACCGGTGCGATGGCGCTGCTGGTGGCGCTGATCTCCATCCTGGTATACGTCGGTTTCCGCTTTGAGTGGCGACTGGCGGCCGGTGTGGTTATCGCTCTGGCGCACGACGTGGTGATCACCATGGGCATACTGTCGCTGTTCCACATTGAGATTGACCTGACGATTGTGGCATCCCTGATGTCCGTTATCGGTTACTCACTGAACGACAGTATCGTGGTATCTGACCGTATCCGTGAAAACTTCCGTAAGATCCGTCGCGGTACGCCGTACGAAATCTTTAACGTGTCGTTGACCCAGACGCTGCACCGTACCCTGATCACATCCGGTACCACCCTGATGGTGATCCTGATGCTGTTCCTCTTCGGTGGTCCGGTACTGGAAGGCTTCTCGCTGACCATGCTGATCGGTGTCACCATCGGTACGGCGTCGTCTATCTACGTCGCGTCCGCTCTGGCACTGAAACTCGGCATGAAGCGCGAGCACCTGCTCCAGCAGAAAGTCGAGAAAGAAGGGGCGGATCAGCCGTCCATTCTGCCGTAAGGCGACGTTTAGCGCGTTATCGAAATCCCGGTCTGTTGACCGGGATTTTTTTATCTGCTCCTGACAAACACTCCTGACACAATGCTGTCAGGAGCCCTGTCGTAGACTCCTTCTGAACCCTAATAACAGGCAGGAGGATGTATGAAAAGCGTCATTAACTGGTTTGAAATTCCGGTCGCGGATATGGATCGCGCCATCAAATTTTATGAGCCGGTGATGCAGCTCGCACTGCGTCGCGAGAAAATGGACTGTGCGGAGCTGGCCGTTTTCCCGCATGAGGATCCGTATACCGGCGGGGCGCTGGCAAAATTTGACGGCGTTACACCGTCTTTGCAGGGCGCTATTATTTACCTGCATACTGATAATCTGGCGGCCACGCTCGATCGCATCGCCTTCGCGGGCGGCGAGTGCGTGTTTGGCCCGCTGGAACTGCCGCATGGCATTGGCACTATCGCATTATTTACCGACAGCGAGGGTAACCGCGTCGGCCTCCATCAACCTGCCTGAGAGCGGAATAAGATATGACCCGACGCGCTGACCGTTTGTTTCAGATTGTGCAGATCCTGCGGGGCAGGCGTCTGACAACGGCAGCGCATCTGGCGGAACTGCTTGGCGTATCCGAGCGCACGGTCTACCGCGATATCCGCGACCTGTCGCTTTCCGGCGTGCCGGTGGAAGGTGAGGCGGGGAGCGGATATCGGCTGATGTCGGGATTTGACCTGCCGCCGCTG
>NZ_QFXN01000087.1:0-51039 GCF_003144775.1 Enterobacter sp. CGMCC 5087
GTCAGAGGCGCTGATCGTCGCGATTCGCCTGCTCAAAACCTGGGGAGGAGAATCGCTTTCGCGCGAGCTGGAGTCGGCTCAGGAGAAGGTGCTGGCTATCCTGCCCGAGGAGAGTCGTCGAAAGGCGGAGCAGACGCGGATCTACGCCCCGGATTTTTGCATGCAAAGCCACTCCCGTAGCGATTTTGACATGATTCATCAGGCAATTTCCGCTCAGCGTGTGCTGGCGCTGCATTACCGCGACGAAGTTGGGCAACTCTCACAGCGTGAGGTTCAGCCGTTAGGATTGTTCTTCTGGGGTGAGCGCTGGCTGCTGGCGGCGTGGTGCGAACGGCGCGATGACTATCGCTGTTTCCGGCTCGACCGATGTCTCAATATTGTGCAGACGGAGAGGCGGTTTAGCGAGAGTGCGGACAGGTCTCTGGCCGATTTTTTGCGGAAGGTTAAGCAGTAAAAAGCCTGGCGGCGAGGTAAAAGCAAAACGGCAACGTATGTTGCCGTTCTTAGTATTTGTTCCCTCTCCCTGTGGGAGAGGGTCAGGGTGAGGGCATCAGCCCGCACAGTCCCGAACAGATTAGAAGTTATAACCCACAACCAGGTAACCACCCCAGCCGGTAGAGCGAACGCTGAAGTCGCCGTTGCCGAAGTTCAGGCTCGCGTCGTCGTTCCACTGACCACCGTTGTGCCAGTAACGCGCAACAACAGAGTAGTGCCAGTGATCGTAGTTCAGAGCCAGGATGTGGCTGGAAGCGATGGAGTCGTTGGTGCGCGCTTTCTTACCGTTCAGGTCGCGGAAGTCGTTGTCGCCCAGATCTGAACCCCAGTCAAAGTTGGTGAAGCCGATATAGCTCAGGTTACCGCCCCACAGCTGGGTAATTGGCACAAAGTATTTCACTTTGAAACGGTAGCCATCCCACTCGTTTTCGTTCGCGGCGCCGTAGTTCTGCCACTGGTACTTAGCATACACGTTCAGAGACAGGCTCATTGGCAGGCCGGTATCGATGTCCGTACCCAGACCCATGTACCAGGTGCTCTGGCGACCAGACTTATTGCGGCCCATGTCGTAGATGTAGTTGTTCGCGAAGTACCACTCTTTGAACGGACCAAACGCCAGGCTGGTACCGGTCAGTTTATCAATAGAGAAGCGTGGTTCAATTTCCATGAACAGTGGGGAACCGTGGTTCCAGATACCTTTCGCGTCGGTGTTACCGCCGAAGAATACCGGTGCATCCATATAGCCGTAGAAATCAAACCAGTCTTTCTTGGCGAACGCTTCGTACTCCAGGTAGGTATCGTTGCGGATCTGTGGTCCGAAACGGGTGTGGTAGCTGCCCACGACGTTAACGCTCTGGTGCCACCAGTCGGAGAGGTATTGTGGTTTATCGTTTTCCGCTGCGTTAACAGTGAAAGAGGAGGAAAGTGCCAGCACAGCGCCGGCTGCAAGTAATGTTTTTTTCATAATCATGCCACTGATTGAAATTCCCTTCCGGGAGTGAAAAATGCGCGAATTGCGTTTCTAAATATTTCGTGTTTCTGCGGTGCCTATTATAGGAATCCCTGCTCACAAAAATATGTGTTGTTTCACATATCTCTCACACGCGTAATCGATTGCGTTCACGTTTGCGTACTTTAAACGGGCGGGATTGTAGCGGCAATCATTTATGTTGCCAATCCATACGAAATGTAAATGTTAGCGGAGTGACATTGCACTCCGCTGAATGAGGGGTTACTGCGCGGCGGGCTGGATATCGTGGATGCGGATAAAACCTAACTGATCTGGCGTGAGTCCACTCAGCTGAAGCGGGATATCAACATCGCTGGGCGCCAGTATACTCGCGGGAGCAGTGAACAACTGGTTCTTCACATTCACTTCCTGATAGCTCTCGGTTGTGCCCTGGATCTGGCCCCACTCGACGGTGCCACTGAAGGCCGGAAGTGGATCGTTGGACTCGCCCTGAATGCGTAATGTTGCGCGAGTACCATCGGCATTCGCTGCAACATTCACCAGAGACATCTTTAACGTGCCAATCTGGCTGTTCAGGCGCGCGGGCGTGTTGGCACCCGGCAGCAGATACACCCCGCTGCTGGATTTTGCGTTCAGCGCGTTTTGTTGGGTGATCTTCACCGTTTCTTTATTCAGTTTGTCCATCGCCGTATTGAGCGTGTTGACGCTCTGTTTCATCTGGCGGACTTCGGTTTGCTGTGCACAGGCGCTAAGGGTGAAGAGGCTCCCCACCAGCAAAATTTTAAGGTAACGTCTTGTCATTGCGTTTATTTCCTTGAAATAACGGATCGCCTTAATGGTAGCCAGCCTCGACGTGTCAGACATAGATCCTTTGTCTCAAAAAGCTCTTCCTTTGTTGTCAGGCCAGATCAGGGTAAAATGAAAATTAGTTAACCACATAACAGGGATACCGTATGCATTGCCCATTCTGCTCCGCTGTGGATACCAAAGTCATCGACTCTCGTCTTGTGGGCGAAGGGTCATCCGTACGCCGTCGTCGGCAGTGTCTGGTGTGCAACGAGCGTTTCACGACCTTTGAGGTTGCAGAGCTGGTAATGCCGCGCGTGGTAAAAAGCAACGACGTGCGCGAGCCGTTTAACGAAGAGAAACTGCGCAGCGGGATGCTGAAGGCTCTGGAAAAACGACCCGTCAGCGCGGACGACGTTGAGATGGCGTTAAACCACATAAAATCTTACCTTCGTGGTTTGGGTGAGCGTGAAGTGCCGAGCAAAATGATCGGCAACCTGGTGATGGAGCAGCTGAAAAAGCTCGATAAGGTCGCCTATATCCGCTTCGCCTCGGTCTACCGCAGCTTCGAAGACATCAAAGAGTTTGGCGAAGAGATCGCCCGCTTACAGGATTAAGCTCATGCAGGATGAGATTTACATGGCGAGAGCCATGAAGCTGGCGCAGCGCGGTCGTTTTACCACCCATCCCAACCCGAACGTCGGGTGCGTTATCGTTAAAGATGGCAAGATCGTAGGGGAGGGGTTTCACTATCGTGCTGGCGAGCCGCATGCCGAGGTCCATGCGTTGCGCATGGCCGGTGAGAAGGCGCGCGGTGCCACAGCCTACGTCACGCTGGAGCCCTGCAGCCATCACGGGCGTACCCCGCCGTGCTGCGAAGCGCTGATCGCGGCAGGTGTTTCACGCGTGGTCGCCTCAATGCAGGACCCGAATCCACAGGTTGCCGGACGCGGTCTGTATCGCCTGCAGCAGGAAGGCATTGACGTCAGCCATGGGCTGATGATGCAGGACGCGGAAGCGATCAACAAAGGCTTTCTGAAGCGCATGCGCACGGGGTTCCCGTATATTCAGCTTAAGCTGGGCGCCTCGCTGGACGGTCGTACGGCGATGGCAAACGGCGAAAGCCAGTGGATCACGTCGCCACAGGCAAGGCGCGATGTGCAACGTCTTCGCGCGCAAAGCCATGCTATTCTCACCAGCAGTGAAACCGTTCTGGCTGACGATCCGGCCATGACCGTGCGCTGGGACGAGCTGAATGCGGATACTCAGGCGCTGTACCCGCAGGAGAACCTGCGTCAGCCGCTGCGTATTATCATTGATAGCCAGAACCGCGTGACGCCGGAGCACCGTATTGTCCAGCAGCCGGGTGAAACCTGGATTGCCCGCACTAAAGAAGATACGCGCGAATGGCCGGAAGGCGTGCGCAGTATTATGGTGCCGGAGCATAACGGTCATCTGGATCTGGTGGTGCTGATGATGCTGCTCGGCAAGCAGCAGGTGAACAGCATCTGGGTTGAAGCGGGGCCAACGCTCGCCGGTGCGCTTTTACAGGCCGGGCTGGTGGATGAGCTGATTGTTTACGTTGCGCCTAAACTCTTAGGTCACGACGCGCGCGGCCTGTTTGTTCTGCCCGGCCTTGAAAAACTGGCCGACGCACCGCAACTCAAATTTAGCGAGATTCGTCCGGTAGGCCCGGATGTCTGCCTCCACTTAACGACAGCGTAATTGCTCCTGAAATAGGGAAGCAGTGCGCAAAGTATTATGATAAAATCCGCCCCCCTGCGGGGCCAAATGAACCCGTAAAGGAAGAGTATGAACATTATTGAAGCTGCTGTAGCTACCCCGGACGCTCGCGTCGCCATCACCATTGCGCGTTTCAACAACTTCATCAACGACAGCCTGCTGGAAGGTGCGATTGACGCCCTGAAACGTATCGGCCAGGTTAAAGATGACAATATTACCGTTGTTTGGGTTCCAGGCGCTTACGAACTGCCACTGGCGGCGGGCGCGCTGGCGAAAACCGGTAAATACGACGCGGTGATTGCGCTGGGTACCGTTATTCGTGGCGGCACTGCGCACTTCGAATACGTTGCGGGCGGTGCAAGCAACGGTCTGGCACACGTTGCGCAGGATGCTGAAATTCCTGTCGCGTTCGGCGTGCTGACCACCGAAAGTATTGAACAAGCCATCGAACGTGCTGGCACCAAAGCCGGTAACAAAGGTGCAGAAGCTGCACTGACCGCGCTTGAAATGATCAATGTATTGAAAGCCATCAAGGCCTGATTTTTTTGTAAGGGGAATTCCGTGAAACCTGCTGCTCGTCGCCGCGCCCGTGAATGTGCCGTCCAGGCACTTTACTCCTGGCAGTTGTCCCAGAACGACATCGCTGATGTTGAATACCAGTTCCTGTCAGAACAGGACGTAAAAGACGTTGACGTTCTGTACTTCCGCGAACTGCTGTCGGGAGTGGCGACTAATAGCGCGTATCTCGATGGCTTGATGAAGCCATACCTGTCCCGTCTGCTCGAAGAGCTGGGTCAGGTTGAAAAAGCAGTGTTGCGTATCGCGCTGTTTGAGCTGTCTAAACGTGATGATGTGCCGTATAAAGTGGCCATCAACGAAGCGATCGAGCTGGCGAAAACCTTCGGCGCTGAAGACAGCCACAAGTTTGTAAACGGCGTACTTGATAAAGCAGCACCTGCGATCCGTCCCCACAAAAAGTGATCCGCAAACCGGAGTCCTGCATTGCCTGATGGGCAGTGCGGCTCCGGTTTTTTCTTTTATTTGCTGAGGCATAACGTATGGCATGCGGCGAATTCTCCCTGATTGCCCGTTATTTCGACCGTGTCAGAACCTCTCGTCTTGATGTTGAAACCGGCATTGGCGATGACTGCGCACTTCTCAATATTCCCGAAAAACAGACGCTGGCAATCAGCACCGACACCCTGGTGTGCGGCCGTCATTTCTTACCGGATATCGATCCTGCCGATCTGGCGTATAAAGCCCTGGCGGTTAACGTCAGCGATCTGGCGGCGATGGGTGCCGATCCCGCGTGGCTAACGCTGGCTCTGACGCTGCCAGAGGTAGATGAAGCCTGGCTGGAAGCCTTTAGCGATGCGCTGTTTGAGCAGCTTAGCTATTACGATATGCAGCTGATTGGCGGCGACACGACTGCCGGTCCGCTGTCGATGACGCTGGCGATCCACGGCTACGTGCCGCTCGGCCGCGCGCTGAAGCGCTCAGGTGCAAAACCCGGCGACTGGATCTACGTGACCGGTACGCCGGGCGACAGCGCGGCCGGGCTGGCGATCCTGCAGAACCGTTTAGCGGTTGAAGACGCTGACGATGCGGCGTATCTGGTGAAACGCCACCTGCGGCCCACGCCGCGTATTTTGCACGGCCAGGCGCTGCGCGAACGGGCAAGCTCGGCTATCGATCTCTCTGACGGGCTGATCTCCGATCTCGGCCATATCCTGAAGGCCAGCGGCGTAGGTGCGCGCGTTGACCTGGATCTCTTCCCGCTGTCTGAGCAGTTGCTTCGCCATGTGGAGCCTGAGCAGGCCCTGCGCTGGGCGCTCTCCGGTGGTGAAGACTATGAGTTGTGCTTCACGGTGCCTGAGCTCAACCGTGGAACGCTGGACGTGGCGTTAGCGCATCTCGGCGCGAAGTTTACCTGCATCGGTCAGATCATGCCGGAGAGCGAAGGGCTGAAGTTTGTGAAAGACGGTGCGCCCGTTACGCTGGACTGGAAAGGGTACGATCACTTCGCGTGATGTTGTGCGCTCTGTATTGCCGGGTGGCGGCTTCGCCTTACCCGGCCTACGGATTAGATGGTAAGAGCTTACTTAAACCCCACCACCGGATGCGGCTGATACGGCGTCTCCAGCTCGGCAATCTGCTCTGGCGTCAGCGTGATATCCACCGCATTCAGCAGCTCATCCAGCTGTTCTTCCCGCGACGTTCCAATAATCGGTGCCGCGACCCCGCGCTTGCCCAGCAGCCAGGCCAGCGCTACCTGGGCGCGAGTGGCACCGGTATCGTCGGCAATTCCGGCTAAACGTTCGGCAATCAGCGCATCGCTGGCTTCTGTACCGGAATAAAGATTTTTTCCCACTTCATCCGATACCAGGCGAGCTGTGGTTTCCCCCCATGGACGGGTCAGGCGGCCGCGCGCCAGCGGACTCCACGGGATCACCGCCACGCCCTCCTGATGGCACAGCGGCAGCATCTCGCGTTCTTCTTCACGATAGATCAGATTGTAGTGATCCTGCATGGTGACAAATCGCGCCCAGCCGTGCTGCGCCTGGAGATCCAGTGCCTGGGCAAACTGCGACGCGTGCATAGACGACGCGCCGATGTAGCGAGCTTTCCCGGCTTTGACCACGTCGTTGAGCGCCTCAAGCGTCTCCTCGACTGGCGTGTTGTAATCCCAGCGGTGAATTTGCAGCAGATCGACGTAATCCATGTTCAGGCGTCTGAGGCTGTCATCAATGGAGCGCAGGATCTGCGCGCGAGAAAGGCCCTCAGCCAGATCGCCCACCGGGTAGTAGACCTTGGTGGCGACGACGATATCATCACGACGGGCAAAATCGCGCAGGGCGCGGCCGACAATCTCCTCGCTGCTGCCGTCGGAGTAGCTGTTGGCGGTGTCAAAGAAGTTAATGCCGCCCTCGATGGCGCGTTTGATAATCGGACGGCTGCTCTCTTCCGGCAGCGTCCAGGCATGGTTTCCTCGATCGGGCTCGCCAAAGGTCATGCATCCCAGACAAAGTCGGGAAACCTTAAGGTCCGTTTTTCCTAATGTTGTGTATTGCACGGTTCCGCTCCTGCTGTTTAAACACCAGGTTTAAGCATAGCAGGAGCGGAAAAGGGGGAGGGGTCAGTCCAGCCAGGTACGGATTTTGGCTTCGATACCGGCGGCGTCCAGGCCAATAGCCGCACGGGCTTCGTCCTGGGTACCCTGAGGAATGAAATGATCCGGCAGGCCGAGGTTCAGCACCGGCACGGCTTTACGGTTCGCCATCAGTACCTCGTTCACGCCGCTGCCCGCGCCGCCCATGATGGCGTTTTCTTCCAGCGTGACCAGCACGTCATGCGTCTCAGCCATACTCAGGATCAGAGAGTCGTCGAGCGGCTTCACAAAGCGCATGTCCACCAGGGTGGCATTCAACGCTTCAGCCGCTTTAGCCGCCTCCGGCATCAGCGTGCCGAAGTTCAGTATCGCCACTTTTTCACCGCGACGCTTCACCAGACCTTTACCGATCGGTAGTTTTTCCAGCGGCTGAAGCTCAACGCCCACCGCATTGCCGCGCGGGTAGCGAACGGCGCTTGGGCCATCCTGATAGTGGTAACCGGTAAACAGCATCTGACGGCATTCGTTCTCGTCGCTTGGCGTCATGATAACCATATCGGGAATACAGCGCAGGAAAGACAGATCAAACGCGCCCTGGTGCGTCTGGCCGTCGGCACCGACGATGCCTGCACGATCTATAGCAAACAGTACCGGCAGCTTCTGAATCGCCACGTCGTGGATCACCTGATCGTAGGCGCGCTGCAGGAAGGTGGAGTAGATAGCGACAACCGGCTTGTAGCCGCCAATGGCCAGGCCCGCCGCAAACGTCACCGCATGCTGCTCGGCAATAGCAACGTCAAAATACTGGTCAGGGTATTTTCTGGAGAACTCCACCATGCCGGAGCCTTCACGCATGGCAGGCGTCACCGCCATCAGCTTGTTGTCTTTGGCTGCGGTTTCGCACAGCCAGTCGCCGAAGATTTTGGAATAGCTCGGCATGCCGCCGCTGCTTTTTGGCAGACAGCCGCTGGACGGGTCGAATTTCGGCACCGCGTGGAAGGTGATCGGATCTTTTTCCGCCGGTTCGTAACCGCGCCCTTTTTTGGTCATAATGTGCAGGAACTGCGGGCCTTTCAGGTCGCGCATGTTCTTGAGCGTGGTCACCAGGCCCAGCACGTCGTGGCCGTCAACCGGGCCAATATAGTTAAAGCCCAGCTCTTCAAACAGGGTGCCCGGCACGACCATGCCTTTGATGTGCTCTTCGGTGCGCTTGAGCAGCTCTTTAATCGGCGGTACGCCGGAGAAGACTTTCTTGCCGCCTTCGCGCAGCGAGGAGTAAAGCTTGCCGGAGAGCAGCTGGGCCAGATGGTTGTTCAGCGCGCCGACGTTCTCGGAGATCGACATTTCGTTATCGTTAAGGATAACCAGCATGTCCGGCTTGATATCGCCCGCGTGGTTCATGGCTTCGAAGGCCATCCCTGCGGTGATGGCGCCGTCGCCAATCACGCAGACGGTGCGGCGCTGCTTGTTCTCTTTCTCGGCGGCAACGGCAATCCCGATGCCCGCAGAAATGGAGGTGGAAGAGTGGCCGACGCTCAGCACGTCGTACTCGCTCTCACCGCGCCACGGGAACGGGTGCAGGCCGCCTTTCTGACGAATGGTGCCAATTTTATCGCGACGTCCGGTCAGAATTTTGTGCGGATAAGCCTGGTGCCCCACGTCCCAGATCAGCTGATCGAACGGCGTGTTATAGACGTAGTGCAGCGCCACGGTCAGCTCTACCGTGCCAAGCCCGGAGGCGAAATGGCCGCTGGAGCGGCTTACGCTGTCGAGCAGGTAGCGACGCAGCTCGTCGCACAGCTTCGGCAGGCTCTCTTTCGGCAACAGACGTAGCTCCTGGGTGGAGTCAACTAACGCCAGTGTCGGGTATTTGGCAATATCAAAACTCATCAAAGGCTCATCGAGATATATAGTTTATTTATTACGCTGGATTATATAGTCCGCTAGCGCTTCCAGTGCCGAGGTATCCAGCGATTGCGCGGCCAGTTCATTTAGGGACTGGCGGGCTTCGTCAATCAGATCCCGGGCTTTACGTTGGGCTTGCTCAAGGCCCAGCAGGGCGGGGTAGGTACTTTTGCCAAGCTGCTGGTCCGCACCCTGACGTTTACCCAATGTTGCAGTATCGCCCACCACATCCAGAATGTCATCCTGAACCTGGAATGCCAGACCGATACTTTCTGCGTATCTGTCCAGAATCGGCAGGGCTTTGCGCCCTTGTTCACCCGCGCTCAGCGCGCCCAGGCGAACGGCTGACCGAATCAACGCCCCGGTTTTATGGCGGTGAATACGTTCCAGCTGTTCCAGATTAACCTGACGTCCTTCCGCTTCAAGATCCAGCGCCTGTCCGCCGCACATGCCGGCCACGCCGCTGGCCATTGCCAGCTCGGAGATCATCGCCAGGCGGTCGCGGTCGGCCACTTCCGCCATCGGCGCGTCGCTCAGAATCGAGAATGCCAGCGTTTGCAGGGCATCACCCGCCAGAATGGCATTCGCCTCGCCAAACTTGATATGGCAGGTGGGTTGACCCCGACGCAAATCGTCGTCGTCCATGGCCGGGAGATCGTCGTGGATCAGCGAGTAGGCGTGGATGCACTCCACGGCGGCTGCCGGGGCGTCCAGCGTGTTATCGCTGATGCCAAACATATTGCCTGTGGCGTACACCAGGAACGGGCGCAGGCGCTTTCCACCCAAGAGTGCGCCATAGTGCATGGCTTCAACCAGTGGAGTGTTCTGAAAAGGCTGTGGCGCAATAAAACGGCGCAGGGCGTCGTTGGCGCGTACGACACGCGCCTGAAGCTCGTTGGCAAAATCCATTTACTCGGCGTCCGGTGTGAAAGGCGTGGTTTTCGCGTCTTCGCTGTCGGAAAGCAGGATCTGCACGCGCTGCTCGGCCTGCTGCAGTTTGACCTGTCCCTGGCGCGCCAGCTGCACGCCACGCTCGAATTCATTGAGCGCCTCTTCCAGCGGGAGATCGCCGCTCTCAAGACGGGTAACGATTTGCTCCAGTTCACTCAGCGCAGTTTCGAAACTGGCCGGTGCGTCGTTCTTCTTCGGCATAGTGAATTGACTCTTATATTCTCAGCCCCGACATGGTAACGGACTCAGGGCAATTATCAAATAACGCGCAATGTGCACAGGAGCGGCGCGATGGTGGTATACTTGCGCGCCTGGATGCAGTCACGGGTGTGGGCTGCTGTACTCTTTTCCATTACAAGCCTTAATACGCTTGCCTAAGAAACATTGCCGCCATGAAGTTTATCATTAAATTGTTCCCTGAAATCACCATCAAAAGCCAATCTGTGCGTTTGCGCTTTATTAAAATTCTCACCGGGAACATTCGTAACGTATTAAAGCACTACGACGAAACCCTCGCCGTGGTGCGCCACTGGGACCACGTTGAAGTGCGCGCCAAAGACGAAAACAAACGTCAGGATATTCGCGACGCGCTGACCCGTATTCCGGGGATCCACCATATCCTGGAAGTGGAAGATGTTCCGTTCAGCGATATGCACGACATCTTCGAGAAAGCGCTGCTCCAGTACCGCGATCAGATCGAAGGCAAAACCTTCTGCGTGCGCGTGAAGCGTCGCGGCAAGCACGAGTTCAGCTCTATTGAAGTGGAACGTTACGTCGGCGGCGGTTTGAACCAGCACGTTGAAACGGCGCGCGTTCGTCTGACCAACCCGGACGTGACCGTGAACCTGGAGATCGAAAACGATCGCCTGCTGCTGGTGAAAGGGCGCTATGAAGGTATCGGCGGCTTCCCGATTGGCACCCAGGAAGACGTATTGTCCCTGATCTCCGGCGGCTTCGATTCCGGCGTTTCCAGCTATATGCTGATGCGTCGCGGCTGCCGTGTGCACTATTGCTTCTTCAACCTGGGCGGTGCGGCGCACGAAATCGGCGTACGTCAGGTGGCGCATTATCTGTGGAACCGCTTCGGCAGCTCCCACCGCGTGCGTTTCGTGGCGATCAACTTCGAACCTGTGGTCGGCGAAATCCTCGAAAAAGTGGACGACGGCCAGATGGGCGTGGTGCTGAAGCGCATGATGGTGCGTGCGGCGTCCAAAGTTGCCGAGCGCTACGGCGTGCAGGCGCTGGTCACCGGTGAAGCGCTGGGCCAGGTATCCAGCCAGACGCTGACCAACCTGCGTCTGATCGACAATGTGTCTGATACGCTGATCCTGCGCCCGCTGATCTCCCACGACAAAGAGCACATCATCGACCTGGCGCGCGAAATCGGCACCGAAGATTTTGCCCGCACCATGCCGGAATACTGCGGCGTGATCTCAAAAAGCCCAACGGTGAAGGCGGTGAAGGCGAAGATCGAAGCGGAAGAAGAGAACTTCGATTTCAGCATTCTGGAAAAAGTGGTGGAGGAAGCCTCCAACATCGACATCCGCGAGATTGCCCAGCAGACCGAGCAGGAAGTCGTAGAAGTTGAAACCGTGAGCGGTTTCGGCGCTAACGATGCAATTCTGGATATTCGCTCCATTGATGAGCAGGATGACAAGCCGCTGCAGGTTGAAGGCGTCGAAGTGGTTTCTCTGCCGTTCTACAAGCTGAGCACCAAATTTGGCGACCTCGACCAGAGCAAAACCTATCTGCTGTGGTGTGAGCGTGGGGTGATGAGCCGTCTGCAGGCGCTGTATCTGCGCGAGCAGGGCTTTGCGAATGTGAAGGTGTATCGCCCGTAGTTTATTGCCGGGGAGTGCGGCCTGAAGCCCTCACCCCGGCCCTCTCCCACAGGGTGAGGGAGAACACCTATTCGTAATAATTATAAATCCCCGCCGGCATCACCAGCGATGACGCTACTTCGTACGCTTTCTCGCGCCCGACCAGCAGGTCAATAATCTTTAAGCCAAAATCAATCGCGGTGCCTGGCCCCTGGCTGGTCAGCAGGTTGACGCGCGGATCCCAGACGACTCGTTTATCCACCCAGTGCTCTTCCGGGATCGTATCCTTAAGCCCCGGGAAACCGGTCATGTTGCCGATGGGGAAGATATCGTGCGGAATCAGAACCGTTCCGGCGGCGGCACAGATTGCCGCGACGATGCGGCCGGATAAATGAAACTGACGCACGGTCTCGACCAGCAGCGGGCTGTCGCGAAAACATTCCGCGCCTTTTAAGCCGCCGGGCAGAACGATGATGTCGTAATCGCCGTCAGCCACCTGAACAAGGGGGGCATCCGCAAGGATTTTCACCCCGCGCGAGCAGGTGATTGCCAGATTACCGTCGCTGGCGACGCTGGCGGTGGTGACCTTAATGCCGCCGCGCACCATCAAATCAATGGTGGTGACCGCTTCCATCTCTTCGCTACCAGGGGCGAGGCAGATCAGTGCTGACGCGCTCATATTCACTCTCCTTACGTTTAACCAGGTCATACAGACGGGCGTTTTCCGGCACGGCTATACCGTGCGCGCGGGCGCGTTTTAACAGATAGCCGGTGATGTAGTCGATCTCCGTGTGGCGTAATGCCCGAACATCCTGCAGCATCGAGGAGATGTTTTCTGCCGTGCTCTCAATGACCTGCTCGACATAGCAGCGCAAATCGTCGGCCGAGGTATGCAGGCCTTCCCGCTCAACGACCGCCGCGACTTCCGCACACAGCATGGCAACGTCCTGCGGATGATTTTTCAGCTCTCCGTTCGGGCAGTTCCACAGCGCCGTCAGCGGATTGATTACGCAGTTTACCGCCAGCTTGCGCCATAGCTGAGGGCGGATGTTGTTGTGCCAGGCGACGTCCGGCAGCACCTTCTGCAGCACATCGGCAAGATAGCTGTAATCTCCATCCTGAGTTCTGGCGGGCCCGATGTGCGTCACGCCGCTGGCGACATGCACGATGATGTTGCCGTCGCGACGCGCAGCGTGCGTTGTCGTCGCCATCAGCAGGGGCTGCGGGACGTTTTTCAGCTCATCAAGGGTCCCCATGCCGTTATGCAGCAGCAGTATGGGCGAAGTGGGGGGGAGCTGCGCGGCCAGCGTTTTTACCGCGTCTGAGACCTGCCACGCTTTAAGCGTTACCAGTAAAAGGTCGCTTTGCGCCAGGAAGTCAGGATCGTTCGCGGTGAGGGATTCGTTAAAGATGCTTCCGTCTTCACCAATCAGGTTTACACTGCAATAGGGCTGGGGCACGCGCAGCCAGCCCTGAACCTCATGTCCGTGCTTGCACAGCGCGGTCAGCCACAGCTGACCAAGCGCTCCGCATCCGAGCACCGTAATTTTCATTGTTCCTCCTCACCTGCAACTGCGCCAGGTGTTACAGCTTAATTATACAGCTAAGCTTCTGTTGAGTTATGCCTCGTAGCGGGTATTATGCAACGCAACAAAAGTGAAGGGAGAAGAAAAGATGCCATCTTTCGATATTGTTTCCGAAGTTGATATCCAGGAAGTTCGCAACGGCGTTGAGAACGCAACCCGCGAAGTTGAGTCACGTTTCGATTTTCGCGGCGTTGAGGCGTCGTTTGAGCTGAACGACGCAAATAAGACCATTAAGGTGCTGAGCGAGTCTGATTTCCAGGTAAATCAGCTGCTCGACATTCTGCGCGCCAAGCTGTTAAAGCGCGGCATCGAAGGGACGTCCCTGGATGTGCCGGACGAGTTTGTGCACAGCGGTAAGAACTGGTTTGTGGAAGCCAGGCTGAAGCAGGGCATCGAGAGCGCGGTGCAGAAGAAGATTGTGAAGCTCATCAAAGACAGCAAGCTGAAGGTGCAGGCGCAGATCCAGGGCGAAGAAATTCGCGTGACCGGGAAGTCCCGCGATGATCTCCAGTCCGTAATGGCGCTGGTGCGCGGCGGCGATCTGGGGCAACCGTTCCAGTTTAAAAACTTCCGTGATTAATATAAAAAGCCCGGTTTAACCGGGCTTTTTTTACGCTTTGAGCGCCTGCTCGACTTCGAAGCGGTTGGTCATTTTACTGTCTATTTTGACGTAAGCGCTGCGCTCTTCCGGGACGATGAGCACTTCTGTCACACCCTCTTTGGCTTCCAGACGCTGCTTCAGCATATCGCTGATTTCCACATCATCCGGGATTTCCACGCGCAGGCTGCTCACGTAGCGCGGCTCTTTCATGGTGCTGGCAACCAGCAGCCAGACTGTTGCCAACAGCGCACCGGCGAGGAACACGGTTTGTGAATCAAACAGGCCGTCCACCCAGCCGCCGAGCGAGCCGCCGATCGCCACGCCGAGAAACTGGCTGGTGGAGTAGATGCCCATCGCGGTGCCTTTATATCCGGCGGGGGACTCTTTGCTGATCAGCGACGGCAGCAGCGCTTCCATCAGGTTAAAGGCCAGGAAGAACAGCTGTACGCCGGCAATCAGCTCCCAGAAGTGCGGACCGGCACCCCAGAGCACAATTTCGGCAATCAGCAGGACCGCCACGCAGCCCACGAAGACGCGCTTCATTTTGCGCTTCACTTCGGCGTAGATGATGAACGGCACGACGGAGACAAACGAAATCAGCATCGTGACCAGATAGATTTTCCAGTGCTCAGCCGCCGGGAAACCCGCAGCGGCAAGCTGGCCGGGCAGGGCGACAAAGGTCGACATCAGCAGGATGTGCAGGCACATAATGCCAAAATTCAGCTTAAGCAGGCGCGGCTCGACAATTACTTTGCTGAAGCAGCCTTTTACCATCCCTGATTCGCGGTTCAGAACGTGGTTCTTGCTGTCCGGCACGACCCACAGGGTTAAGGCAATACCGATGGTCGCCAGCACGGCAATCATCCAGAACAGGGCGTGCAGACCCAACGTGTGCGTAATGATGGGGCCCAGCACCATCGCAATCGCAAAGGTCACGCCAAAGCTCACGCCGATGAACGCCATCGCTTTGGTGCGGTTCTGCTCGCGGGTTAAGTCGGACAGCAGCGCCATCACCGCGGCGGCAATCGCGCCGGAGCCCTGCAGGGCGCGGCCGAGAATAATCCCCCAGATGGAATGGGAGAGGGCGGCAATCACGCTTCCGAGCACAAAGACCAGCAGCCCGCCGACGATCAGCGGCTTTCGACCTACCCGGTCAGAGAGCAGGCCAAAGGGGATCTGGAAGACCGCCTGCGCCAGACCGTAGATGCCGATCGCGAGCCCAATCAGCGCCTCGCTGGCCCCCTGTAGCGCCATACCGTACGTGGTCAGAACAGGCAGGACCATAAACATGCCAAGCATCCGTAGCGAGAAGACAGTCCCTAAGCCCCAGGTCGCGCGTAGCTCGCCTGGCGTCATTTTATAATCGTTCATTACCACCTCAGTTCAAAAGCAGGCCATAGTGTAGTGCGGGGAAGGGGCGGGGTAAATAAAGGGTTATTTAACAAATATTACATGCGTTATTAGTAGATTCAGTGAATAAAAAAGGGTGCCGAAGCACCCTTTTATTGACCTGTTTGGCTTACCAGACGTAAGTCAGCAGGTTGTGTGAATCTGGCACCATGAAGTCCACGGACATCATCACGGACAGTGAGGTGATGGCCACAATCGAGAACACAAACAGTTTGCGCGCCCAGACTTTGTCATCTTCCACTTTGTAACCGCGCAGCGCCATACCGAGCCACCAGACGCTCACCGCGGCCGCTACCGCCAGATATTTGTATCCAGCGTAACCGCCCAGAGAGAGCATCAGCGTTGCCACGGCAAAGGCGATGATGTACAGCGTGATGTGGTTCTTGGCAACAGAAATGCCCTTCACGACCGGCAGAACCGGAATGTTCGCTGCCTGATAATCCTTAAAGCGGAAAATCGCGATGGCATAGGAGTGCGGCATCTGCCACAGGCTAAAAATAGCCAGCAGGATCAGCGCACCGCTGTCGAACTCGTTCGTTACCGCGCAGTAGCCAATTACCGGCGGCGCAGCGCCGGAGAGAGAACCAATCAGCGTGCCGTAGACGGAGTGGCGTTTCATATACAGGCTGTAGACGCCCACATACACCACAAACCCCATCACCCCCAGCCAGCAGGCCAGCGGGTTAGCACCAAACCACAGCAGCATAAAGCCAGCAATACCCAGCAAGGTGGCGTACACCAGCGAGACGGAAGGGGCGATCAGGCCTTTCACCAGCACCCGATTTTTGGTCCTTTCCATCTTCTTGTCGATATCCATGTCGATGTAGTTGTTAAATACACAACCGGACGCAACAACCAGTGACACACCGACCAGCGTGTAGATAAAGAGGGTGTAATCAATGCTGCCCTTAGAGGCCAGCAGGAACCCTCCGATCACGGAGATCAGGTTGCCAAAGATGATGCCTGGTTTCGTTACTTGCAGGTATTGCTTAAACATACTCGCCGCTCTTAGTGAACCATCATGTTGTAGTTGAGGTTCCACATAATCCAGATGGAACCGACTACCAGGATAGCGATGATAATCACGGTAAAGATAAAGGCGGTCATATTCCAGCCTTCATCGGACTTGGTGTTCATGTGCAGGAAGCAAACCAGATGCACCAGAATCTGAATCACCGCGGTCACCAGGATTGCACCCAGAATAACCGGCTTAGACGCAGAACCGCTCATCACCATCCAGAACGGGATCACCGTCAGGATGATCGACAGGATGAAACCTGTCATGTAGGTTTTTACGCTGCCGTGGGAAGCGCCATGATCGTTAGAATGACTCATTACATCGCCCCCATCAGATAGACAACAGAGAACACACAGATCCACACCACGTCCAGGAAGTGCCAGAACAGGCTCAGGCACAGGATACGGGTACGGTTAGTACTGGTCAGGCCGCGACGGGAGATCTGGAACATCAGTACTGCCATCCAGATCAGACCGGAGGTCACGTGCAGACCGTGGGTGCCGACCAGCGCGAAGAACGCGGACAGGAAGCCACTGCGATCCGGGCCGAAGCCTTCCATGATCAGGTGATGGAATTCATAGATTTCCATCCCGATAAATCCAGCACCAAACAGCCAGGTCAACGCCAGCCAGGACACAACCTGGCTCTTGTTGTTTTTGTACATGGCGATAGCCGCCATGCCGTAGGTGATGGAGCTGAATAACAGCAGTGCGGTTTCAACCAGAACGAACGGCAGTTCAAAGATGTCCTTGCCAGCCGGGCCGCCCGCCGTGCCGTTCACCAGAACGGCATAGGTCGCGAACAGACAGCAGAACAGAATGCAGTCGCTCATCAGGTAGATCCAGAAACCGAAGACTTTGGTCGGTCCTGTATCGTGGTGCGCATGCTCATGCGCGTGGGCAGTTGAGTGCGCCAGAGTATCAGTTGCCATTTTTCAGCCCCGCTTTAGAAATCTCGTCGAAATGCTGATTTTCCAGCTTCTCAACTTCACGGACTGGTACGTAGTAGTCCACGTCCTCGTCAAAGCTCTTCACAATCCAGCTGATTACGATGCCGGCGAAGCCAACAATCGCCATCCACCAGATGTGCCAGATCATTGCGAAACCAAATACCGTTGCGAAGGCGGCAATTACAATACCCGCACCGCTGTTTTTCGGCATGTGGATTTCTTCGTAATGAGCAGGTTGCTTGTACGCTTCACCTTTTTCTTTCATTTCCCAGAATGCGTCGCGTTCATGAACCTGCGGCACGATGGCAAAGTTATAGAAAGGAGGTGGAGAAGAGGTTGCCCACTCCAGCGTACGGCCACCCCATGGGTCACCGGTCAGGTCACGGTTCTGGTCGCGGTCGCGAATAGACACGTAGAACTGAATCAGCTGAGACGCGATACCACAGGCAATCAGCACGGCACCGCCCGCTGCAACCATCAGCATTGGGTGGAACTGCGGATCGATCTGCTGGCTCAGGCGACGGGTCATACCCATGAAGCCCAGCACGTACAGCGGCATAAATGCTACGAAGAAGCCGATGATCCAGAACCAGAACGCGCGTTTACCCCATTTTTCGTTCAGCGTGAAGCCGAACGCTTTTGGCCACCAGTAGGTTACGCCAGCGAAGCAGCCGAAGACCACGCCACCGATGATAACGTTATGGAAGTGCGCAATCAGGAACAGGCTGTTGTGCAGAACGAAGTCAGCGCCTGGTACCGCCAGCAGTACGCCGGTCATCCCACCTACAGAGAAGGTTACGATGAAGCCGATAGTCCACAGCATCGCTGAGTGGAACACGATGCGGCCCTGGTACATGGTGAACAGCCAGTTGAAGATCTTCACCCCGGTAGGGATGGCGATAATCATGGTGGTAATACCGAAGAAGGCGTTTACGTTCGCGCCCGCACCCATGGTGAAGAAGTGGTGCAGCCAAACGATGAACGACAGAACGGTAATACACACGGTTGCCCACACCAGAGAGGTGTAACCAAACAGACGTTTACGCGAGAAGGTTGCCGCGATTTCGGAGAACACACCGAACACAGGCAGAACCAGAATGTACACTTCCGGGTGACCCCAGGCCCAAATCAGGTTGATGTACATCATCATGTTGCCACCCATATCATTCGTGAAGAAATGGGTGCCCAGGTAGCGGTCCAGGGTCAGCAGCGCGATGGTGACGGTCAGAATTGGGAAGGAGGCAATAATCAGGATGTTTGCGCACAGAGATGCCCAGGTAAATACCGGCATCTTGAACATGGTCATGCCAGGGGCACGCATCTTGATAATGGTCACGAAGAAGTTGATACCGGTCAGGGTAGTACCGACACCGGAGAGCTGAAGCGCCCAAATCCAGTAGTCGACGCCAACGCCCGGACTGTACTCAATTCCTGACAGCGGTGGATAAGCCAGCCAGCCGGTCTGCGCGAATTCGCCCACACCCAGTGACAGGTTAACCAGGATAACGCCGACAACCGTGAACCAGAAGCTCAGGTTGTTCAGGAACGGGAACGCCACGTCGCGCGCGCCGATTTGCAGCGGAACGACAACGTTCATCAGACCGATAACCAGCGGCATCGCCACGAAGAAGATCATGATAACGCCGTGGGCGGTAAAAATCTGATCGTAGTGGTGCGGTGGCAGGAAGCCGGCTTCACCCGCAGAAGCGAGTGCCTGCTGGCTACGCATCATGATCGCATCCGCAAAGCCACGAATTAACATGACGATACCGACGATGCAGTACATGATACCGAGTTTTTTGTGGTCAACCGAAGTCAGCCACTCGTTCCACAGGTAGCTCCACTTACCGAAGTAAGTGATCAGGGCCAGTAAGGCCGCGCCACCAATGATAATTGCAGCCACCGTAACCACGATAATCGGTTCATGGTAGGGCACTGCATCCAGTGTCAATTTTCCGAACATTTTCTTCCTCGGCCCCTTAGTGAGCGGTTTCCGCGTGGCTCATGTCCATGCCTTCCATACCTTCGTGCGCGCTGTGCTCGCCTTCAGGCTGGGTCATGTCCATGCTCTTGCCGTGATCCATAAATTTGCCAATAACGTCTTTGAACAAATCTGGTTTCACATTAGAGAAGTACTCCACCTTGTTGTATTCGCTTGGTGCAGCCACTTTTTCGAACGCCGCCATGTCAGACATGGTGTTTGGAGACTGCTTCGCTTTTTCAACCCACTGGTCGAAAGCGGCACGGTCTGGCGTCGCAATAGCTTTGAACTTCATACCTGAGAAGCCCGGGCCGCTATAGCTGGCGGAGATACCATCATAGGTGCCTGCTTCATTCGCGATCAGGTGCAGGTTGGTCTGCATACCGGCCATCGCGTAAATCTGGCTACCCAGACGTGGGATGAAGAAGGAGTTCATTACGGAGTTGGAGGTCACTTTGAACTGAACCGGAGTGTTCGCCGGGAAGGCGATTTCATTCACGGTAGCAATACCCTGCTCTGGATAGATGAAGAACCATTTCCAGTCCATGGAGACCACTTCAATGGTAATAGGTTTCTCATCGTGAACCAGCGGTTTGCTTGGCTCAAGTGCGTGAGTGGTTTTCCAGGTCAGTACGGCAAGGAACAGGATGATCAGAATAGGAACCGTCCAGACCACAGCTTCCACTTTATTGGAGTGTGACCAGTTAGGGCTATACTTCGCATCTTTATTGCTCGCACGATACTTCCAGGCGAAACCAACAGCCATCAAAATGGCAGGAATAACCACAATCAACATCAGGCCAAAAGCCGTCAATATCAGTGAACGTTGTTCCAGTCCAATCTGTCCTTTGGGGTCTAGTAGTGCAGAATCGCAGCCACTGAGTAATACAGTGCCCGCGAATAATGACAACCATCCCAAACTTTTATTGTATTTCCCGAGTCTCATTTAACGACCTCAATTCCACGGAGTCTGGTGGCGTTTAAAGTGTGCGGGCATTTTACGGGAAGGTTACATTACTGTAAACATCATTAGACCTGTGTCAGGAAGGTGTTACCGGGTTCTGCCGCACGTGTCACAAGTGTTGCAAATTATGTCGGTTTTTATGACCGAAGCCGCACGGCATGGGCTTTATAACGAAAGGACCCCCAAGCATACCCTAAAAGGGGCAATTGGTATAACCATTGTTAAAAATAAACAAAAAATTAACAATTAATTATCAATAAAAAGACATCTAAAAAACGAAAAATCAAACTCTCGTATGCTGAATCGTTTAATGAAAAATAGCGTTTTGGAATGGGAGCCAATAATTTCCAAATCCTATCCCGCACAAATCAACAAATATTTTTTTTGCGGTTGGCGGCTATTTCACCGTTATAATTTCAGTTAGTGATTACAACGGGAAATAACCTTTCGCATTTTTCTTCAGGTCATCTGCGTTTTACGCAACGCCATGAAATCGAGCAGACCTCCGATCAGGATCCCAGCGATAGCCAGCAGGGCGCCTGCGTCCAGCAGAAGGGCTTCGAAAGGGAGTACCAGAGAGGTGCTGGCATTGATAATAAGTACCACAAGCCAGAGCGCCAGAGCGATACAGCCCGCCATTAACAAACGTAGCGCAAAACGGTAAGCGCGGCGATATTCGGTGCGCGGCATAAAATGTTCTGTCCGCTGGGTATATTCCAGCGTCTGACGGCAGACCAGCAGCAATAAAATTCCCGGCACGGCAGCCACGACCGAGAAGAGATAAAATGTTGGCCAGCCGTGGGCTTCCACAAACCAGCCGGCAATCGGGCCAACGTAAACACGCCCAACGGCGGAGAGCGCCGAGAGCAGCGCGAACTGGGTAGCGGAAAACGACTTGTTGCACAGGGTCATCAGCAGGGCGACAAACGCCGCGGTTCCCATGCCGCCGCAGAGGTTTTCGAAGAACACCGCCGCGGCCATGCTGATCGTATGTTTGTCGGTAATCGACAGCAGCCAGTAGCCTGCGTTAGATGCACCCTGAAGGATGCCGAAAATCAGCAGCGCGCGGAACAGCGTCAGGCGCTGCATCAGCACGCCGCCATACAATGCCCCGACGATGGTCGCAAACAGCCCCAGCGTTTTATTCACCACGCCCACTTCACCGGCGTCAAAACCGACGCCCCGGATCAGGAAGGTGGTGGTCAGGCTCATGGCAAAAGCGTCACCCAGCTTATAAAGAACGATAAGCAGCAGGATCAGCCAGGCGTTGTTGCGGCCAAAGAAGTCGCGTAGCGGTTCGGCGACGGCCTGCTCCAGCGAGCGGGGAACCGGGATGACGTTACTCGGTTCGGGCGCGAACAGCGTCGCGATAATGCAGGGGATCAGCAGGGCGGCCATCAGCCAGTACATGCCCTGCCAGCCGAGGTAACGGTCGGCGAGCCACAGCGCCAGCCCGCCGGAGACCAGCATCCCGAGGCGATAGCCCAGCACGCTGATTGCCGCACCGGCGCCGCGCTCTTCTGCAGGTAGCACGTCCGTCTTCCAGGCGTCGAACACGATATCCTGAGAGGCGGAACAGAAGGCTATCACCACCGCAAGCGCGGCCATCCAGCGAAGCTGGGTGGTGGGTTCAAGAAATCCCATCGCCGCAATAGCCAGCAGCAGCAGAATCTGCGTCATCACTAACCAGCCGCGTCGACGCCCGAGGAAAGGCGGCGTATAGCGATCCATGACCGGAGACCACAGGAACTTAAAGACATAGGCCTGGCCGACAAGCGAGAAGAAACCAATCGTTTTAAGATCGATGTTCTCGACCGTCATCCACGCCTGAAGCGTGCCGGAAGTGAGTGCGAGGGGTAAACCCGAGGCGAAGCCGAGGATCAGCAGGATAGCTGATTTCGGTTGCTGGAAAATGCGTAAGTAGTGGCTGGACATGTTCTTATAAAACTGACCCGGTGATACACCGGGTCAGAGAGCGGGATTAACGCGCGTTTTGCTTGATGAAGTCGTGAATGCTGGTGTCCTGCGCCATATCGGCGATGGTGTCGGTCAGTACGCTGTTCACGGCGTTAGCAATGTTCTGGTTAGAAGCCTGGAAGGCACCTTCAACAGAGTAGCTGGCGCGGTAGTTTTTGGTCATCTTGTTGCCATTCTTCGCGGTGGCAATGATGGCGATATCCGCTTTGGTCGCGATGTTGTAGCGCACGTTGCCCTGAGACACGTCAGCGTACAGGTTGTTCACGATGATCTGCAGATCGACCGCGCCGCTTGGGCCAATCATGTAGCCGCGAGCGGTCATCTGTTTCTCCAGCACTTCCTGGAGCAGGAAGCGCAGGTCGCGGGACGCGGTGAGAGTAACCTGCTGGTTATCGCGGGTCACTTTAGCCAGCGCCTGATCCTGACGCTGATCGGCACCGTTAATGCTCACGGTGACGCCCATCAGGCTTGGGTCCTGCTGAGGCAGGGTGATTTTTGGTGAGACATCAATGGTGGTAGGCGGGGTAGCACAGCCTGCCAGCATAAAAAGGGCTACCAACGGAAAGAAGAGTTTTTTTAACATTTTCGGGTTCTCAACGAATCGTAAGCATATTAAGAGAAAAATTGCCGCCATCATAACATCGCCAACGGCGAGGGGAAGTGGTCAACGCATGTAAATTCATCGCCTTGTCCGAAAACTGACCAGAACACCCTTTTTCCCAATCCGTGTATGACAAAACGTATGAGTCTCACAGTGAACTTCATTCGTTTGAATGAGAAAATCAGACGAAAGCTAAATATTTGTTGTCAAGGTGTAATGGAAACGGTAAAAGCGGCTAACATTTAAAGGGATGGGTGACATCCTGGCGTTGTCGGAGGAGTAATTTCATGATGATACGTGAGCATATAGAAGATAAATTAAGGGCAGCGTTCAACCCTGTGTTCCTCGAAGTCGTCGACGAAAGCTATCGTCATAACGTGCCGGCAGGTTCTGAAAGCCACTTTAAAGTGGTTCTGGTTAGCGATCGCTTCACGGGAGAACGTTTCCTGAATCGACACCGCTTGATCTACAGCACCTTGACGGAAGAACTCTCCACGACCGTGCATGCGCTGGCACTGCACACCTACACCATTAAGGAATGGGAAGGCCTGCAGGATACGGTTTTCGCATCGCCGCCCTGTCGCGGTGCAGGCACTATCGCCTGATAAATCGGATTTGCAACGGCTGGAGCTTTTCCAGTATGTTGCTTACAGATTTCCTCAAAACGGCCTCCGGGCCGTTTTGTTTTGTTTGAGTTTTGAGCGGATGGTGCGATTTTAAGGCTAAAAATAGCCTTAAAGTGTGAAAAAAGCCGCAGCAACATGCCCCAACCGTTCTCGACTCACCTAAGTGATGCCGCTATAATGCCGCGTCTTATTGAATGTCTTCGGGATGATTCTGGCGACAGGGAATGTGAATCTGCACTAAGAGAGCATCCCGGTATAACAGACAGATTCAGAGTTGACCGAGCACTGTGATTTTTTTGAGGTAACAAGATGCAAGTTTCAGTTGAAACCACTCAAGGCCTTGGCCGCCGTGTAACGATTACTATCGCTGCTGACAGCATCGAAACTGCTGTGAAAAGCGAGCTGGTCAACGTAGCAAAAAAAGTACGTATTGACGGCTTCCGCAAGGGCAAAGTACCAATGAATGTTGTTGCTCAGCGTTATGGCGCTTCCGTGCGTCAGGATGTGCTGGGTGAACTGATGAGCCGTAACTTTATTGATGCGATCATCAAAGAAAAAATCAATCCGGCCGGTGCGCCGAACTACGTTCCAGGCGAATACAAACTGGGCGAAGACTTCACCTACTCCGTAGAGTTCGAAGTGTACCCGGAAGTTGAGCTGAAAGGTCTGGAATCTATCGAAGTTGAAAAACCAGTTGTTTCCGTGACTGACGAAGACGTTGACGGCATGCTGGATACCCTGCGCAAGCAGCAGGCGAACTGGAAAGAGAAAGAAGGTGCTGTTGACGCTGAAGACCGTGTCACCATCGACTTCACCGGTTCTGTAGACGGCGAAGAGTTCGAAGGCGGCAAAGCGTCTGACTTCGTACTGGCAATGGGCCAGGGTCGTATGATCCCAGGCTTCGAAGACGGTATCAAAGGCCATAAGGCTGGCGAAGAGTTCACTATCGACGTGACCTTCCCGGAAGAATACCACGCTGAAAACCTGAAAGGGAAAGCAGCGAAGTTCGCTATCAACCTGAAGAAAGTTGAAGAGCGCGAACTGCCAGAACTGACTGAAGAATTCATCAAGCGTTTCGGCGTGGAAGATGGTTCCGTAGCGGGTCTGCGTACCGAAGTGCGTAAGAACATGGAACGCGAACTGAACGGCGCGGTGCGTAACCGTGTTAAATCTCAGGCGATCGAAGGTCTGGTGAAAGCCAACGAAATCGACGTTCCTGCTGCCCTGATCGACAGCGAAATCGACGTTCTGCGCCGTCAGGCTGCACAGCGTTTCGGTGGCAACCAGCAGCAAGCGATGGAACTGCCACGCGAGCTGTTCGAAGAGCAAGCGAAACGCCGCGTTGTTGTTGGCCTGCTGCTGGGCGAAGTGATTCGTACCCATGAGCTGAAAGCTGACGAAGAGCGTGTGAAAGGCCTGATCGAAGAGATGGCTTCTGCATACGAAGATCCATCAGAAGTGATCGAGTTCTACGGTAAGAACAAAGAGCTGATGGACAACATGCGCAACGTTGCCCTGGAAGAGCAGGCTGTTGAAGCGGTACTGGCGAAAGCGAAAGTGACCGAAAAAGCGACCTCTTTCAACGAACTGATGAACCAGCAGGCGTAATTTCGCCCCAACGGTTTAAAGTTTGAACAGAAAACCCGTTGCCTTGCGGCAGCGGGTTTTTTTTATCGCAGCGATAGCCCAGGAAGAGTGCTAAAACGCCCTTTCGGTGTTAGCGTAACAACAAAAGGTTGTTATGCTTGAAATAGGGCACTGTGAACCCCATAAGTACGTAATCATGATGAATGAGACTGGCTGATAATCCGTCCGTAAGGTTACAATCAGTACAGCAGGTGTTTTCAATTTTGATCCAGGAGACGGAAATGTCATACAGTGGCGAACGAGATAACTTTGCACCCCATATGGCTCTGGTGCCAATGGTTATTGAACAGACCTCACGTGGTGAGCGTTCTTTTGATATCTATTCCCGTCTGCTCAAGGAACGCGTTATCTTTCTGACCGGCCAGGTGGAAGACCACATGGCTAACCTGATCGTGGCGCAGATGCTGTTTCTGGAAGCGGAAAACCCGGAAAAAGACATTTACCTGTACATTAACTCCCCTGGTGGCGTGATTACAGCAGGTATGTCCATTTATGACACCATGCAATTCATCAAGCCTGATGTAAGCACTATCTGTATGGGTCAGGCTGCATCGATGGGCGCGTTCCTGTTAACAGCAGGGGCGAAAGGTAAGCGTTTCTGCTTGCCAAATTCCCGCGTGATGATTCACCAGCCGCTGGGCGGTTACCAGGGGCAGGCGACGGATATCGAAATCCACGCCCGTGAAATTCTGAAAGTAAAAGCGCGCATGAATGAACTTATGGCGCAGCATACGGGTCAACCACTCGAGCAGATCGAGCGCGATACCGAGCGCGATCGCTTCCTCTCTGCTCCAGAGGCAGTTGAGTACGGCTTAGTCGACTCCGTGTTGACCCATCGTAATTGATGCCCGCGACGCGAGTGTGCCGCTATACTAAGGTAGGGCGGCACGCTGCTGATTGCAGCTTGCGTCTTAGAATGGCATTTGCGTCGTCATGTGCGGCACAAAGAACTTAAAAAGAGGTTTGGACTCATGACAGATAAACGCAAAGATGGTTCGGGCAAACTGCTGTACTGCTCTTTTTGCGGCAAAAGCCAGCATGAAGTGCGTAAACTGATTGCCGGGCCGTCCGTGTATATCTGCGACGAATGTGTCGATTTATGTAACGACATCATTCGCGAAGAGATTAAAGAAGTCGCACCGCACCGTGAGCGCAGCGCGCTTCCAACGCCGCATGAAATTCGTCATCACCTTGACGACTACGTCATCGGACAGGAGCAGGCCAAGAAAGTGCTGGCGGTAGCGGTCTATAACCACTACAAACGTCTGCGTAACGGCGACACCAGCAATGGCGTAGAACTGGGTAAAAGTAACATTCTGCTGATCGGCCCAACCGGTTCCGGTAAAACGCTGCTGGCTGAAACCCTGGCGCGCCTGCTTGATGTTCCGTTCACGATGGCGGATGCCACCACCCTGACCGAGGCCGGTTATGTGGGTGAGGACGTCGAAAACATCATCCAGAAACTGCTGCAGAAGTGCGATTACGACGTACAGAAAGCCCAGCGCGGGATTGTTTACATCGATGAGATCGACAAGATCTCCCGTAAATCTGACAACCCGTCCATTACCCGTGACGTATCGGGTGAAGGCGTACAGCAGGCACTGCTGAAGCTGATCGAAGGTACGGTTGCCGCCGTTCCGCCGCAGGGTGGTCGTAAACATCCGCAGCAGGAGTTCCTGCAGGTTGATACCTCCAAGATCCTGTTCATCTGTGGTGGCGCGTTTGCTGGTCTGGACAAAGTCATCTCCCACCGTGTTGAAACCGGCTCCGGCATTGGTTTTGGCGCAACGGTGAAATCGACGTCCGAAAAACCTAACGAAGGCGAACTTCTGTCTCAGGTTGAACCGGAAGATCTGATCAAATTCGGTCTGATCCCTGAATTCATCGGCCGTCTGCCGGTTGTGGCAACGCTGAATGAGCTGAGCGAAGACGCGCTGATCCAGATCCTGAAAGAGCCGAAAAATGCGCTGACCAAGCAGTATCAGGCGCTGTTCAATCTGGAAGGCGTTGATCTGGAATTCCGCGACGAAGCGCTGGATGCTATTGCCAAGAAAGCGATGGCCCGTAAAACCGGTGCGCGTGGTCTGCGTTCAATTGTTGAAGCGGCACTGCTCGATACCATGTACGATCTGCCGTCGATGGAAGACGTTGAGAAAGTGGTGATTGACGAGTCCGTGATTAGCGGCCAAACCAAGCCGCTGCTGATTTACGGCAAACCGGAAGCACAGCAGGCATCTGGCGAATAATTAACCAAATCATACAAGCAGTTAATCAAAAAGGGGGGATTTTATCTCCCCTTTACTTTTTCCGTATTCATAGCGTTGAATGTGTGGGAAACATCCCCATATACTGGATACATGTTAATGGTTATGTGAAGCACAGTAACATGACCAGCTTACCTGGCGGACACTAACTAAGAGAGAGCTCTATGAATCCTGAGCGTTCTGAACGCATTGAAATCCCCGTATTGCCGTTGCGCGATGTGGTGGTTTATCCGCACATGGTCATACCCTTATTTGTAGGGCGGGAAAAATCTATCCGTTGCCTCGAAGCCGCCATGGATCATGATAAAAAAATCATGCTGGTGGCGCAGAAAGAAGCATCAACGGATGAGCCGGGTGTAAACGATCTTTTCACCGTCGGGACCGTGGCCTCTATTTTGCAGATGCTGAAGCTGCCTGACGGCACCGTGAAGGTGCTGGTAGAAGGCCTGCAGCGTGCGCGTATTACCACTCTGTCAGATGACGGCGAGCACTTCTCTGCAAAGGCCGAGTACCTTGATTCGCCTGAGCTTGATGAGCGTGAACAGGAAGTGCTGGTTCGCACCGCGATTAGCCAGTTTGAAGGCTATATCAAGCTGAACAAGAAAATTCCACCAGAAGTGCTGACGTCGCTGAACAGCATCGACGATCCTGCGCGTCTGGCTGACACCATCGCTGCACACATGCCGCTGAAGCTGGCTGACAAACAGTCCGTGCTGGAAATGTCCGACGTCAACGAACGTCTGGAATACCTGATGGCGATGATGGAGTCTGAAATCGATCTGCTGCAGGTTGAGAAGCGCATTCGCAACCGCGTGAAAAAGCAGATGGAGAAATCTCAGCGCGAGTACTATCTGAATGAGCAAATGAAGGCCATTCAGAAAGAACTGGGCGAGATGGACGATGCGCCGGACGAAAACGAAGCGCTGAAGCGTAAGATCGACGCGGCGAAGATGCCGAAAGAGGCGAAAGAGAAGGCTGAGGCAGAACTGCAGAAGCTGAAAATGATGTCTCCAATGTCGGCTGAAGCGACCGTTGTACGCGGCTACATTGAGTGGATGGTGCAGGTTCCGTGGAACGCCCGCAGCAAGGTCAAAAAAGACCTGCGTCAGGCGCAGGAAATCCTGGATACCGACCACTACGGTCTGGAACGCGTGAAAGACCGCATTCTTGAGTACCTCGCGGTACAAAGCCGTGTAAACAAAATCAAGGGCCCAATTCTGTGTCTGGTTGGACCGCCGGGGGTGGGTAAAACCTCTCTGGGTCAGTCCATCGCCAAAGCGACCGGACGTAAGTATATCCGTATGGCGCTGGGTGGCGTACGTGATGAAGCGGAAATCCGCGGTCACCGCCGTACCTACATCGGTTCTATGCCGGGTAAACTGATCCAGAAGATGGCGAAAGTGGGGGTTAAAAACCCGCTGTTCCTGCTCGATGAGATCGACAAGATGTCGTCGGACATGCGCGGCGACCCTGCGTCCGCACTGCTGGAAGTGCTTGATCCAGAACAGAACGTGGCGTTCAGCGATCACTACCTGGAAGTGGACTACGACCTGAGCGATGTGATGTTCGTGGCGACCTCCAACTCCATGAACATTCCGGCCCCGCTGCTGGACCGTATGGAAGTGATCCGTCTCTCCGGTTATACCGAAGATGAGAAGCTGAACATCGCTAAGCAGCACCTGCTGCCGAAACAGATTGAGCGAAACGCGCTGAAAGCCAACGAGCTGACCGTCGAGGACAGCGCGATTATCGGCATCATTCGCTACTACACCCGTGAAGCGGGCGTGCGTAGCCTTGAGCGTGAAATCTCTAAACTGTGCCGTAAAGCGGTGAAACAGCTGCTGCTGGATAAGAGCCTGAAACACATTGTGATTAACGGCGACAATCTGCATGCGTACCTGGGCGTTCAGCGCTTTGACTACGGTCGCGCGGACAACGAAAACCGCGTTGGTCAGGTGACCGGCCTGGCATGGACGGAAGTGGGCGGCGATCTGCTGACCATCGAAACCGCCTGCGTGCCGGGCAAAGGCAAGCTGACCTACACCGGCTCGCTGGGTGAAGTGATGCAGGAATCCATCCAGGCGGCGCTGACCGTGGTGCGCGCGCGCGCGGAGAAACTGGGTATCAACCCGGATTTCTACGAAAAACGCGACATCCACGTGCACGTTCCTGAAGGGGCGACGCCGAAAGATGGCCCAAGCGCGGGTATTGCCATGTGTACCGCTCTGGTTTCCTGCCTGACAGGGAACCCGGTGCGTGCCGATGTGGCAATGACCGGTGAAATCACGCTGCGTGGTCAGGTTCTGCCGATTGGTGGTTTAAAAGAAAAACTGCTTGCGGCACACCGCGGTGGGATCAAAACCGTATTGATCCCTTACGAAAACAAACGCGATCTGGAAGAGATTCCAGACAACGTGATTGCCGATCTGCAGATCCATCCTGTGAAGCGAATTGAGGAAGTTCTCAGTCTCGCATTGCAGAATGAACCCTCCGGAATGCAGGTTGTAACCGCAAAATAGTGACCTCGCGCAAAGAGCGTCAATAAAAACAAGGCTGGTAAGTCATTTCGCACTTGCCAGCCTTTTTTTGTATAGCTAATTTAGATTGCTGATTAGGTCAGCCATCAACAACGGGTGTTGTAAGGTCATGGCAGGCCTGATATAACTGCTGCGCGGTCGCGTTGTGAAGGATTCAGGCGCGATATAAATTATAAAGAGAGGAAGAGAACAGTGAATAAATCTCAACTGATTGACAAAATTGCTGCGGGTGCTGATATTTCTAAAGCTGCAGCTGGACGTGCGTTAGATGCTTTAATTGCTTCTGTTACTGAATCTCTGCAGGCTGGGGACGACGTTGCACTGGTAGGTTTCGGTACTTTTGCTGTTAAAGAGCGTGCTGCCCGTACTGGCCGCAACCCTCAGACCGGTAAAGAGATCACCATTGCTGCTGCTAAAGTGCCGGGTTTCCGTGCAGGTAAAGCGCTGAAAGACGCAGTAAACTGATTGCTTTCCCGTTTCAGGGAAGCCGGAAAGTACAAGGGCGCATCATTTGATGTGCCTTTTTTGTTTGTCCAGACCTGATTTGTGCGAGTTTATGCGAGTTGTGGGCTGACAATCGCCCCGTTTTCTTGTCACAATACGCCTTCACGCGCGACGGGCAGGATTTTCCGTCAGCGTCAGGTAACCAGTCACCTACAGCGGAGTGTTGTTACACCATGATGGACAGCTTACGCACGGCTGCTAACAGTCTCGTGCTCAAGATTATTTTCGGTATCATTATCGTGTCGTTCATATTGACCGGCGTGAGCAGTTACCTTATTGGCGGTGGCGCAAACTACGCCGCAAAAGTGAATGGCCAGGAAATCAGCCGTGGTCAGTTCGAGAATGCTTTTGCTGGTGAACGTAACCGTATGCAGCAACAGCTGGGCGACCAATTCTCTGAACTGGCGGCGAACGAAGGGTACATGAAGACCCTGCGCCAACAGACACTGAACCGTCTTATCGACGAAGCGCTGCTTGATCAGTATGCCAAAAAACTGGGCCTTGGCATCAGCGATGAGCAGGTGAAAAAAGCCATCTTCTCCACGCAAGCCTTCCAGTCTAACGGTAAATTCGACAACGCGCGTTACAACAGCATCGTCAATCAGATGGGGATGACGGCCGACCAGTACGCTCAGGCGCTGCGTAACCAGCTGACCACCCAGCAGCTCATCAATGCCGTCGTGGGCACCGATTTCATGCTCAAAGGTGAAACGGACGAACTGGCCGCGCTGGTGGCGCAGCAGCGTGTTGTACGCGAAGCGACTATCGATGTGAACGCCCTGGCGGCGAAACAGCAGGTGAGCGATGCTGACGTTAACGCTTACTACGAGCAGAACAAGAATTCCTTTGTTTCTCCAGAGCAGTTCCGCGTGAGCTATATCAAGCTCGATGCGGCTGCGCTGCAGGAAACCGCGTCTGATGCTGAAATCCAGTCTTACTACGATCAGCATCAGGATCAGTTCACTCAGCCGCAGCGTAACCGCTACAGCGTGATTCAGACGAAAACCGAGGCTGATGCTAAAGCGGCGCTGGATGAGCTGAACAAAGGCGCTGATTTCGCGACTGTTGCTAAAGCGAAATCCACCGACATTATCTCTGCGAAAAACGGCGGTGATATGGGCTGGCTGGAAGACGCGACCACCCCTGACGAGCTGAAAAATGCCGGTCTGAAAGAGAAAGGTCAGCTTTCAGGCGTCATTAAGTCTTCCGTTGGTTTCCTGGTCGTGCGTCTGGACGACATCACCGCGGCGAAAACCAAGCCGCTGGCTGACGTTCACGATGATATCGCGGCGAAAGTGAAACAGGAAAAAGCGCTGGATGCCTACTACGCGCTGCAGCAGAAGGTAAGCGATGCTGCCAGCAACGATAACGAATCCCTGGCAGGTGCAGAGCAGGCTGCGGGCGTGAAGGCGGTTGAGACGGGCTGGTTTGGTCGTGACAACCTGCCGGAAGAGCTGAACTTCAAACCGGTTTCTGATGCTATCTTCAACGGTGGTCTGGTGGGTGAGAACGGCACGCCAGGCAGTAACTCTGACATCATTACCGTCGACGGAGATCGTGCGTTTGTGTTGCGCGTCAGCGAACACAAGCCAGAAGCGGTCAAACCGCTGGCGGAAGTGAAGGATCAGGTTATCGCTCAGGTTAAGCACAACAAAGCGGAACAGCAGGCGAAACTGGATGCTGAGAAGATTCTGTCCGATCTGAAAGCGGGTAAAGAAGACGCGCTGAAAGCGGCTGGCCTGAGCTTCGGTGAAGCGAAAACGCTGAGCCGTACCGGCCAGGACCCAATCAGCCAGGCCGCGTTTGGTCTGACGCTGCCTGCCAAGGACAAGCCAAGCTTCGGCACCACCACCGATGCACAGGGTAACGTCGTTCTGCTGGCGCTGGATGAAGTGAAAGCCGGTACCCTGCCAGAAGCGCAGAAGAAAGCGATGGTTCAGGGGATTACCCAGAACAATGCTCAGATTGCCTTCGAAGCCATGATGAGCAACCTGCGTAAAGAAGCCAAAATCAAGCTGGGTGATGTGATGACTCAGCAGCAGTAATTACGCGTCTGCTCGCAGATTTTCGTAACGCTCTGCAAAAACTAAAGGCCGCTTTCGCGGCCTTTTCCATTTCTGCAATCTGCTGTTTGTGCCGGTTTTAACTGGCGGCTATCGTGACGTGGCTGTCAACAAACAAGGAGATAACAGCATGAAATGTGGAATCAAAGCACTGTTAATTACGCTGGCTATTGCCACCACCGGGATGAGTGCGGGTGCGATGGCGTCGGCCCCCGCCGCCAAAACACAAGCTACCCAGAGCAAGTCCGACGCGGCAGCGCCGGTGCAAGGGCAAACCAAAGCGACAGACGCCGGTAAAAATGCGGATGATGACGGTACGCGGGTCAGTATCAATTCTGCCTCTGCGGAAGATCTCGCCCGTGCGATGAATGGCGTGGGCCTGAAAAAAGCGCAGGCCATCGTTAGTTACCGCGAAGAGTATGGCCCTTTCAAAACGGTCGACGATCTCAAGCAGGTGCCGGGCATGGGCAGCGCGCTGGTTGAGCGCAACCTCTCACACCTGACGTTGTAATTACGCAATTTCTTGCACTGCGGCAAAATTTTGCCAGGATAAAGAGGTCATACCAGTTATGACCTCTCTTCCTACAATAACAGTAAAGGCTATTGCGCTATGCAGACAAAAATCAAAGTACGCGGTTTTCATCTCGACGTTTATCAGCATGTGAACAATGCTCGCTATCTTGAGTTTCTTGAAGAAGCGCGCTGGGACGGGCTGGAAAATAGCGAAAGCTTTCAGTGGCTGACCGCGCACAACATCGCGTTCGTGGTCGTCAATATCAACATCAACTACCGCCGTCCGGCCGTGCTGGGTGATGTACTCACGGTGACCAGCCAGGTGCAACAGATCAATGGCAAAAGCGGGGTCTTAAGCCAGGTGGTGACGCTCGATCCAGAAGGGCAGGTGGTCGCAGATGCGTTGATCACGTTTGTCTGTATCGATCTGAAAACGCAGAAAGCGCTACCGCTGGAAGGGGAATTGCGGGAAAAGCTGGAGTTGATGATAGCTTAGAAAGTTTGTCTTTTATAAAAGACAAAAGGATTTTTCAGGGATAGAATAATGGACAGGGACTATGTCGTTGAACGCTACCGGACCCGTGACGGAAAAGTACCGTTTGAGGAGTGGGTAACGAAGATGAAGCGAAAGGATCCGGAGTTAGCGTTTCGGATCCTTCTGCGAATTGACCTTGCTGAGAAAGGGAATTTCGGCGATTACCGATATCTCAGAGAGGGTATCTGGGAATTGAAAATTGATTGTGGTCCCGGCTATCGAATCTATTTTTCGGTACAACATTGGAAGATCCTGTTGTTGCTGATCGGCGGTGACAAAAAGAGTCAAAAAACTGATGTGAAACTGGCAATAGATTACTGGAAAGATCATCAAAAGGATAAACCGGATGAGCAAGATCCAACGAAAATTTTCTAGTTCCATCAGCCATGATGACGCCGTCGTAAAAATGCTTCGTGAAGACCCTTCCTGTGCTCAGCTATATCTGCAGGTTGCGTTGGATGAGATATACGAAGAGCAGGGGATCCCTGCATATTTAATCGCATTAAGACGTGTCATCGAATCCCGCGGCGGCATAGGTGAAATCGCTGCCAAAGCAGGTCTGTCCCGTCAACAGCTATACCGAACCCTATCAGACAACGGCAACCCAACGCTGACAACGCTGATGAAAGTCACCCGTGCTGCCGGTGTGAAACTGTTCGACAGCACGGTCAAGTAGCCCTATTTAAGCCCGGTTTTTTTCTGCATCGCGGCCATCACGCCGGGTTTATCGGCAAGATAGTGGTTAAGCCCGTTAGCGCGTAGATTACAGGCCGCACACTGGCCGCAACCGTCGCCTTTGATACCGTTATAGCAGGTGAGCGTTTCGCTGCGAACCAGGTCCAGCTTGCCCCAGTAATCCGCCAGCGCCCAGGTTTCGGCTTTATCCAGCCACATGAGCGGAGTTTCAAAGCGCGTCTCTTTCGCCATCCCCAGATTGACGGCGTGGTTTAGCGCTTTCACGAACTCATCACGACAGTCCGGGTAGCCGGAGAAGTCGGTCTCGCAAACGCCCGTAATCACCGCTTCGGCTTTAACCTGGTAGGCGTAGATCGCCGTCAGGGTCAGGAAGAGGATATTACGGCCCGGCACGAAGGTATTCGGAATGCCGCTGGCATCAGGTTCGTAGTCCGGGACGGGAATACTGTCGCGTGTGAGGCTGCTCACGGCCAGTTCATTTAACAGCGTAACGTCCAGCACCTTGTGCGCGCGTGCACCTAGTTTCAGAGCAAGTTCACGGGCAACGTCGATTTCAGCGCGGTGGCGCTGACCATAATCGAAAGTGACACAGTGAACTTCATCGTACTGATGAAGGGCCTGAACCAGGCAGGTAGTAGAGTCTTGTCCTCCGCTGAACACGACGACGGCACGTTTCATAAATCATCTCGACTGTTACGGTAAAAACGTTATGTTACCGTCTGCCTGTGGCGGCGACCAGCTTCTTCACGATTTAGGGGCGGGAAGCCAGGCTTCGGTAAAGTCAAACCAGCCGCGGGTATTGAGACGTATACCATTCACGCCTGGTGGAGCACTGATTTGGTATTGATAATTAAAGAGTGGCGTCAGCACCGCACTCTCCATTAGCCGGTTGAAGATGGCTTGCAGCCCCGCGTGTCTATCCCGAGCCTCAGCCTGAGTCTGTACCGCATCCAGCGTGGCTTGCAGATGAGCGTAAGCCGGAGCGCTAAGAACGTGCGGCCAGAGGGCATCGCAGCGAAGCCACTGTTCCAGCGTATATTCTGGCGCTTCGCCAATAAGCCTGTCGCCCATCATGATGTCTGCATCGGCAAGCTCCAGGCATCCGTCCCACGTCTTGGCGTCGTGAAAGATGACGGTCAGTTCACACCCCTGTAGCGCCAGGTATGCCTTCAACTGGCTGGCCATGGTGTGAAGCTCAACAGGGAGATGGTAAACCAGCGTCAACGCTTCAGGGAGGGGTACGTCCGATAAATCAGGCCAATCGGGGATGGTCCACCCGGGGAGCAGTTCCTGAGTGGGCGTGATAAGCCCTTCGTTTAGCGGAAGCGTGTGGAGAAGCCTGGAGAGATGAATGATATTGATAAGCCGCTTTGCCTGAATCTCACTCAGGCGGGCGCTCTGTTTTAGCGTGAGGTAGCAGAACCCCAGGCTGGTGCTGCTGCTTACCAGCCGCAGACTTTCCAGCTCGTCGGCCTCGCCGATCGCGATTTGCACCGGGTGACGACAGCTGGTGCCCAGGCTGTAATCAAAAAGCTGGGGAGTGATCCAGTATTCGATGGCTTTGAGCAGCGGATGGCTCAGGTGATACTGCTCATGGCTTTCCAGACGAACCAGGTCGGGCTCAAAAGCGGCCAGCCGAAAGGGGCCACTGCCAACCGCAGGATGGTCGGGATGCGCCAGACGGCTACAGTAGGTTGCCAGCCTGTGCGGCAGCCAGTAGTCCGGTTGATGCAGCGTAAACGTCAGACACTGAGGATGCGTTGTTTCAATACATAAGACGCTCTGAAACAGAGTGCGCAGGGCAGGAAGCGTCAACAGCGCTGTCAGACTTCGCTGGAGTTGCGCCGTTTCTATTTTATCGCCGTTATGCCAGTGCAGGGTGGAGCGAATGTAGAAATGCCAGCGCAGGCCGTCAGCAGAGACATCCCAGTGATGCGCCAGATCGCCCGCGGGTTCACTGCTGTTACCGTTAAAACGCGTCAGGCCTGAAAACACCTGTCCCGCCAGATGCTGCTCTGCCCGGCCCGGTAAAAAACCCGGCTGAAGCGGCTCCAGCGAGCGATAGTAGGGGATGCGCAGCGTCGGCGTGTCGTTTTGCCACTGCCCGCCCAAAAAAGGATGCAGTAATGACCGCAGCGCTTCAGGGGCAAGCTGGGCCAATTCCAGCGCGTTATGCTGCTGCCCGCTTTTCAGCGCCTCTTCCATCATCGCATTGCGCAGTGACTCCGGGGCGACATGGAACGTTAGCTCACCGCGCTTACCGCGGCCAGACTGCGCTCGCCAGCTGAGCCAGCCCGCCTCCTGGGCCTGACGCAGCAACGTTCGGACATGCCGCTCGCTGCAAAAACAGCGGGCGGCCAGCTCGCTGATAGTGACCTGTTGCGTTGCACCCTGGGAAGGCTGCCAGAGGCGGTGATACTGATTGAGTCGATTGAGCTGGCGCATAAAAAACCCGGAACAATAATTTTCATCTATTCACTATTACTTCCGTATATCTCACACGATACTGATGCACAAGTTAACTGCATCACATTTCGGGAGTAATCATGGCTCGGCTCGCTGCATTTGATATGGACGGTACGCTGTTAATGCCGGATCACCGTTTAGGGGAAAAAACCCTGAACACGCTGAAGCGCCTGCACGAGCGTGATGTTACCCTGACGTTTGCCACTGGCCGCCATGTGCTGGAGATGCGCCATCTGCTTGGTGCGTTTTCCCTCGACGCTTTTCTGATTACCGGCAACGGGACGCGAATTCATACTATAGAAGGCGATGTACTGCACCGTCAGGATCTCAATCCGGAAGTGGCGGATATCGTGCTGCACAGCACCTGGGACACGCAGGCCAGCGTCCACGTCTTTAACGATCGCGGCTGGTTCACCGGAAGCGAAATCCCGGAATTATTGCATGCGCATGTTTACAGCGGTTTCAAATACCAGCTTATCGATCTGCGTCGGATCCCCGCCCATGCGGTAACCAAGATCTGCTTCTGCGGCGATCATGACGATCTGTGCCGCTTAAGGATTCAGCTGAATGAGGCGCTGGGCGACCGGGCGCACCTGACCTTCTCGGCGGTGGATTGTCTGGAAGTGCTGCCGGTGGGCTGTAACAAAGGCTCCGCTCTGGCGGTACTGAGCGACCACCTGGGCTTAACGCTGCAGGAGTGTATGGCGTTTGGTGACGCCATGAACGACCGCGAAATGCTGGGTAGCGTAGGTCGCGGTCTGATCATGGGGAATGCGATGGCGCAGCTGAAAGCAGAACTTCCCCATCTGCCGGTTATTGGCCACTGCCGCAATGAAGCAGTGTCCCATTTTTTGACGCATTGGCTGGACAACAATAATCTCCCGTATTCCCCCGAATAGTGAGACCCTTCCAGCAAGCCAGACTTCGGTCTGGCTTTTTTTATTTCACCAGTTCGGCAATCTGCGCTTTCCACGGGGCGATATCGCCGATGTTGGCCTGCACCCACTCCGCGTTGTAGTAGGTATCGAGATAACGCTCGCCGCTGTCGCACAGCAGCGTGACGATGGAACCGGTGCGGCCCTCTTCGCGCATACGGGCGGCAAGCTGCAGTGCGCCCCACATATTGGTGCCCGTCGATGCGCCCACTTTGCGGCCCAGCTGCGTTTCCAGCCAGTGCGCCGTTGCCACGCTTGCGGCATCCGGCACGCGCATCATCTCATCCACGACGTCGGGGATGAAAGAGGGCTCCACGCGCGGGCGGCCAATACCTTCAATTTTACTGCCCACCGGGCTGCGCAGTTCCGCATTGCGGTTTTGCCAGTAGTCGAGGAACACGGAGTTCTGCGGGTCAACCACCATCAGTTGGGTATCGTAGCCCTGACAGCGGATATAGCGTCCAATCGTGGCTGACGTGCCGCCGGTACCGGCGCTCATGACGATATAGGACGGAACCGGATGCGGTTCGTGGGTCATCTGGCGGAAAATACTGTCGGCAATGTTGTTATTGCCGCGCCAGTCCGTCGCGCGCTCGGCGAAGGTGAACTGGTCCATATAGTGACCGTTCAGCTCGCGGGCCAGCATTTCGGAGGCGGCGTAGATTTCGCAGGCGCTTTCCACAAAGTGGCTGCGTCCGCCGTAAAATTCGATCTGTTCGATTTTGCGTTTTGCTGTGCAGGACGGCATCACCGCGATAAACGGCAGGCCCAGCAGGCGGGCGAAATAGGCTTCGGACACCGCCGTTGAGCCGGACGAGGATTCAATAATAGTGGTGCCTTCTTTAATCCAGCCGTTACATAAACCGTATAAAAACAGCGAGCGCGCCAGGCGATGCTTCAGGCTACCGGTGGGATGGGTGCTTTCATCTTTCAGATAGAGCTGAATGCCGTCAAATCCCGGCAGGGAAAGGCGAATCAGGTGCGTATCCGCCGAGCGCTGATAGTCGGCATTGATTTCGCTGATCGCATGTTTAACCCAGGTGCTATTCATCATCGTTATCCGTTTGTCATTTTGTGCCTAGGATAGCGAAAAGCACAGAAAAAATTGTTGCTATCTGGCCTTTAAAATAGAATGAAGAGAGAAAAATTTTCTCTGTGAGGTGGGTATGCTAGATAAAATTGACCGCAAGCTCCTTTCATTGCTGCAAAATGACTGTACCCTCTCTTTGCAGGCGCTGGCAGATGCCGTTAATCTGACCACCACTCCGTGCTGGAAGCGCCTTAAGAAGCTGGAAGATGACGGCATTCTTCTGGGGCGCGTCGCGTTATTAGATCCCGAAAAACTGGGGCTTGGGCTGACGGCATTTGTGCTGATAAAAACCCAGCATCACAGCAGCGAGTGGTATTGCCGCTTCGTCACTCAGGTGTCTGAGATGCCCGAGGTGCTCGGTTTCTGGCGTATGGCCGGAGAGTATGATTACCTGATGCGCGTCCAGGTGGCCGACATGAAGCGCTATGATGATTTCTACAAGCGGCTGGTGAACAGCGTACCGGGTTTGTCGGACGTCACCTCAAGCTTCGCCATGGAACAGATTAAATACACCACAGCATTACCCATTGAATAACTTCGTAAAATACCTTCAGGAACAAACCGCGTGCGATTATTTGCCCAATTAAGCTGGTACTTTCGTCGGGAGTGGCAACGCTACCTCGGTGCAGTCGCCCTGCTTATTATTATTGCCATCCTGCAGCTGATCCCGCCGAAAGTGGTGGGATACGTCGTGGATGGCGTCACCGAACAGCATTACACCACCGCACGGGTGTTGATGTGGGTCGGCACGCTGGTGCTGACGGCGGTCATTGTTTATCTGCTGCGCTACGTCTGGCGCGTGCTGCTGTTTGGTGCGTCCTATCAGCTGGCCGTTGAGCTGCGTGAAGATTTTTACCGCCAGCTGAGCCGACAGCATCCCGAATTTTATCTGCGTCATCGCACCGGGGATCTCATCGCCCGCGCGACGAACGACGTCGATCGCGTGGTCTTTGCCGCCGGGGAAGGGGTGCTGACGCTGGTGGACTCGCTGGTGATGGGCTGTGCGGTGCTGATCGTGATGTCCACGCAGATCAGCTGGCAGCTAACTCTGCTCGCCCTGCTGCCGATGCCTATCATGGCGCTGGCGATCAATCGCTATGGTGAACAGCTGCACGAGCGCTTTAAGCTGGCCCAGGCGGCGTTTTCATCTCTGAACGATCGCACCCAGGAGAGCATGACCAGCATCCGCATGATCAAAGCGTTTGGTCTGGAAGACCGGCAGTCAGCGCTGTTTGCCGCCGATGCGGCAGACACGGGGGCGAAAAACATGCGCGTCGCGCGTATCGACGCCCGTTTTGACCCGACGATTTATATCGCAATCGGCATGGCAAATATGCTGGCCATTGGCGGCGGAAGCTGGATGGTGGTGCAGGGCACGCTTACCCTGGGGCAATTGACCAGCTTTGCGATGTATCTGGGTCTCATGATCTGGCCGATGCTGGCGCTGGCCTGGATGTTTAACATCGTGGAGCGCGGCAGCGCCGCCTACAGCCGCATTCGCGCCATGCTGGCCGAAGCGCCGGTGGTCATCGACGGTAGCGAAGCCCTACCGGAAGGGCGCGGCGTCATGACCGTCGACGTCCGCAAGTTTGTCTATCCGCATACGGAGCATCCGGTGCTGGAGAACGTCAGCTTTACCCTGCAGCCAGGGCAGATGCTGGGCATCTGCGGCCCGACGGGATCCGGCAAAAGTACCGTACTCTCTCTGCTTCAGCGGCATTTTGACGTCACCGAGGGCGATATCCGCTTCCACGATATTCCCCTGACCAGACTGCTGCTGGACGAGTGGCGCGGTCGCCTGGCGGTCGTCAGCCAGACGCCGTTTTTATTTTCGGACACCGTGGCGAACAACATTGCCCTGGGACGCCCTGGGGCGACGCAGGACGAGATTGAACATGTAGCGCGTCTGGCCAGCGTACATGATGATATTTTGCGTCTGCCGCAGGGCTACGAAACGGAAGTCGGGGAACGCGGCGTCATGCTGTCCGGCGGGCAAAAGCAGCGTATTTCGATTGCCCGCGCGCTGCTGCTGAATGCTGAAATCCTGATCCTGGATGATGCGCTTTCCGCCGTGGACGGCCGTACCGAGCATCAGATCCTGCATAACCTGCGCCAGTGGGGCGACGGACGCACGGTGATTATCAGCGCCCACCGTTTGTCAGCGCTCACTGAGGCCAGCGAAATTGTGGTCTTACAGCACGGGCACATTGCCCAGCGCGGACAGCATGAAACGCTTGCCGAGCAGCCGGGCTGGTATCGCGATATGTACCGCTATCAACAGCTTGAGGCGGCGCTGGACGATGCGCCGGAGCAGGATGAGGAGGCCGCCAATGCGTAAGCTCGGAACGATGTGGCCGACGCTCAAACGTCTGCTGGCCTACGGCTCGCCGTGGCGTAAACCGCTCTCCGTGGCCGTGCTTTTACTCTGGATAGCGGCGATTGCTGAGGTGAGCGGTCCGCTGCTCATCAGCTATTTTATCGACAACATGGTCGCCAAAAGCTACCTTCCGCTGGGGCTGGTGGCGGGTTTAGGCGTGGCCTACGTTGGCCTGCAGCTGGCGGCGGCAGGACTGCACTATGCGCAGTCGCTGCTGTTTAACCGTGCAGCCGTGGGCGTTGTTCAGCAGCTGCGTACGGATGTGATGGACGCGGCGCTTCGCCAGCCGCTTAGCGAGTTTGACATCCAGCCGGTCGGGCAGGTGATTTCGCGCGTGACCAACGATACCGAGGTGATCCGCGATCTGTACGTTACCGTGGTCGCGACGGTGTTACGCAGCGCGGCGCTGATTGGCGCGATGCTGGTGGCGATGTTCAGCCTCGACTGGCGCATGGCGCTGGTGGCGATCACCATCTTCCCGGCGGTGCTGATTGTCATGGTCATTTACCAGCGCTACAGCACGCCAATCGTGCGTCGGGTGCGCGCGTATCTGGCCGACATCAACGATGGCTTCAACGAAGTGATCAACGGCATGAGCGTCATCCAACAGTTCCGCCAGCAGGCCCGCTTTGGCGAACGCATGGGTGAAGCCAGCCGTTCGCACTACATGGCGCGTATGCAGACGCTGCGGCTTGATGGTTTCCTGCTGCGTCCGCTGCTGAGCCTTTTCTCGGCGCTGGTGCTTTGCGGGCTGCTGATGCTCTTTGGGCTGAGCTCAAACGGTACGATTGAAGTGGGCGTGCTGTACGCCTTTATCAGCTATCTGGGACGCCTTAACGAGCCGCTGATAGAACTTACCACCCAGCAATCGATGCTGCAGCAGGCGGTTGTCGCCGGTGAGCGCGTGTTTGAGCTGATGGACAGGCCGCGCCAGGCCTACGGCAATGACGAGCGGCCTCTGCAAAGCGGGGCTATCGCCTTTGATAACGTCTCGTTTGCCTATCGCGAAGACCGGCTGGTGCTGCAGGACATCACGCTTGACGTTCCGTCGCGCGGTTTCGTGGCGCTGGTGGGGCACACCGGCAGCGGTAAGAGCACGCTTGCCAGCCTGTTAATGGGCTATTACCCGGTCACGCAAGGTGAAATCCGCCTCGACGGGCGCCCGCTCGCGTCTCTCAGCCATACCGTGTTGCGTAAAGGCGTTGCGATGGTGCAGCAGGATCCGGTCGTACTGGCCGATACCTTCTATGCCAACGTGACCCTGGGACGGGACTATTCAGAGGCGCAGGTTTGGGCGGTACTGGAAACGGTGCAGCTGGCAGAGCTGGCGCGCGGGTTCAGCGACGGGATCAACACGAAGCTGGGCGAGCAGGGCAACAACCTCTCCGTGGGGCAAAAACAGCTCCTGGCGCTGGCGCGCGTCCTGATTGAAACGCCACAGGTGCTGATTCTTGACGAAGCCACGGCCAGCATAGATTCCGGCACCGAGCAGGCGATTCAGCAGGCGCTGGCCGCAGTACGCGACCATACAACGCTGGTGGTGATTGCTCACCGTCTTTCCACCATCGTCGACGCGGACACTATTCTGGTGCTGCATCGCGGACAGGCCGTTGAACGCGGTACGCACCGTGAACTGCTGGAAGCAAAAGGGCGCTACTGGCAGATGTACCAGCTGCAGCTGGCGGGCGAAGAGCTGGCGGCCAGCGTGCGTGATGAAGAGTCGCTTAGCGCCTGATGCACTAAAATGAGGCGCCGCGCTAACAGTCATTCCTGTTGGTGCAAAACTGAAACGCATCCTGCACCGGCATGGTGCGTTTTTTTTTACCGGTTCATTTATCAGGACCGTGTAACGCACATCGCACCGCTATTCCCTCACGTTTTCATTTCTGGCACACCCCTTGCAATAACTTCTGCGTAAGCTGCGGCCATTACCGAATTCTGACTGGAGGGGATCTATGAAGCTGGTTACGGTTGTAATCAAACCATTCAAACTCGAAGACGTGCGCGAAGCGTTGTCTTCAATGGGTATTCAGGGACTGACTGTCACCGAAGTGAAAGGCTTTGGTCGTCAGAAGGGTCATGCCGAGCTTTATCGCGGGGCGGAATACAGCGTTAACTTTCTGCCAAAAGTAAAAATTGATGTCGCGATTGCTGACGATCAGCTTGATGAAGTCATTGATGTCATTAGCAAAGCGGCCTATACCGGCAAAATTGGCGACGGCAAAATTTTCGTTGCCGAACTGCAGCGCGTCATTCGCATCCGTACCGGCGAATCTGACGAAGCGGCACTGTAATTAACGCCTGGCACACAGTGATAGGGATCGAGAAAATGAAGATAGCAACACTTAAAACGGGTCTGGGTTCGCTGGCACTGCTGCCGGGCCTGGCGCTGGCAGCTACCCCTGCGGTGGTCGACAAAGCCGATAACGCCTTTATGATGATCAGCACCGCGCTGGTGCTGTTCATGTCAATTCCGGGCATTGCGCTGTTCTACGGCGGCCTGATCCGTGGCAAAAACGTTCTCTCCATGCTGACGCAGGTTGCCGTGACGTTCGCACTGGTCTGCGTGCTGTGGGTGGTTTACGGTTACTCGCTGGCGTTCGGCACGGGCAACGCGTTCTTTGGTAACTTCGACTGGGTGATGCTGAAAAATATTGAGCTGACCGCGCTGATGGGCAGCTTCTATCAGTATATCCACGTTGCGTTCCAGGGCTCCTTCGCCTGTATTACCGTCGGGCTGATTGTGGGCGCGCTCGCCGAGCGTATTCGTTTCTCTGCCGTGCTGATCTTCGTGGTGGTCTGGATGACGCTCTCCTATGTGCCGATTGCGCACATGGTCTGGGGTGGCGGTCTGCTGGCAACGCACGGCGCGCTGGACTTCGCGGGCGGTACCGTTGTACACATCAACGCCGCGGTAGCGGGCCTGGTGGGCGCCTACCTGATTGGCAAACGCGTGGGCTTCGGTAAAGAAGCGTTCAAACCGCACAACCTGCCGATGGTGTTTACCGGTACGGCTATCCTCTACTTTGGCTGGTTTGGCTTCAACGCCGGCTCGGCAAGTGCAGCAAACGAAATCGCCGCGCTGGCCTTCGTGAACACCGTTGTGGCCACGGCCGGCGCAATCCTCTCCTGGGTGTTTGGCGAGTGGGCGGTACGCGGTAAACCGTCTCTGCTGGGTGCCTGTTCGGGTGCCATTGCCGGTCTGGTTGGCATTACGCCAGCGTGTGGTTATGTCGGCGTGGGTGGCGCGCTGCTGGTCGGCCTGGTGTCCGGTCTGGCGGGTCTGTGGGGCGTGACCGCACTGAAACGTGTGCTGCGCGTTGACGACCCATGCGATGTGTTTGGTGTTCACGGCGTGTGCGGTATCGTGGGTTGTATCATGACCGGTATCTTCGCTGCGAAATCGCTCGGTGGCGTGGGCTACGCAGAAGGCGTGACCATGGTTCATCAGGTGCTGGTGCAGCTGGAAAGTATTGCAATCACCGTTGTCTGGTCTGCCGTTGTCGCTTTCATTGGCTATAAGCTGGCGGATATGACGGTGGGTCTGCGCGTACCGGAAGAGCAGGAACGCGAAGGTCTGGACGTCAACAGCCACGGCGAGAATGCGTATAACGCCTGATAAACAGCAAAACGGCAACTTCGGTTGCCGTTTTTATTGTGTATTCCCTCTCCCCGTGGGAGAGGGTCAGGGTGAGGGCATCAGGCCGCACAAGGCAAAAGCAAAACGGCAACCTTTGGTTGCCGTTTTTAATATGTATTCCCTCTCCCCGTGGGAGAGGGTCAGGGTGAGGGCATCAGGCTGTACACAATCACCCGCGATTACGCATTACCCCTTCCTGCACCGTAGACGCGACCAGCACGCCGTCCTGAGTATAAAACTCCCCGCGCACAAATCCGCGCGCGCTCGACGCTGACGTACTCTCCACGCTGTAAAGCAGCCACTCATTCATGTTGAACGGACGGTGGAACCACATGGAGTGATCGATCGTCGCAACCTGCATCCCTTTTTCCAGGAAGCCAACGCCGTGCGGCTGCAGCGCCACCGGCAGGAAGTTGAAATCTGACGCATAGCCCAGCAGATACTGATGCACGCGGAAATCTTCCGACACGGTCCCGTTAGCCCGGATCCAGACCTGGCGCTTCGGCTCGGCGGTATGGCCTTTCATCGGGTTGTGGAACTCAACCGGGCGGATCTCCAGCGGCTTATCGCAGAGAAACTTCTCTTTGACCTGCGGCGGAAGCAGATGCGCCAGCGCGCGGGCGATATCCGTCTCTGACTTTAAAGAGTCGGGTGACGGAGCCGGGGGCATCACCTTTTGATGTTCGTAGCCGGGTTCCGGCGCCTGGAAAGAGGCGGTCATGTAAAAGATCGGCTTGCCGCTCTGAATGGCCGCTACGCGGCGTGCGCTAAAGCTGTTGCCGTCTCGCAGGACTTCAACGTCATACACAATCGGTTTTGCGCTATCGCCAGGGCGTAAGAAGTAGCTGTGGAATGAATGCACCAGACGGTCTGCCGGGACAGTCTCCTTTGCTGCGTACAGTGCCTGTCCGACAACTTGCCCCCCGAAGACCTGGCGTAAGCCGAGATCTTCGCTCTGTCCGCGAAAGAGTCCTTCCTCAATTTTTTCCAGATTCAGTAATGTCAGCAGATTGTTCAGTGCCTGACTCATAGTTGTCCTCAATAAACGCCGTAGCGAAAGATAGGCAGAGTATAACGCAGAAATGAAAGTGGTCCGATGGGTAGAATAATCTGAATATCGGCACGTTTTCAGGCATAAATCGGTGATCTGTGCCACACTTGGATACGTTATGTGATTGAAACGACATCGGATGGGATCGATCCCGCTGGTGCATTGATAAGGAGACTTCAATGAAACTCGTGCCCATGCTAAGTGGTGTAGCTATAGCGGTGGCGTTGTCCGCCTGTGCCGGTAAGAGTGCCCAGGTGCCGGTACCAGCAGCAGACCCGAACGGGATTAATACCCTTTCACAGCAATCCATTCAGCAGCCTAATGTTTCCGGTACCATCTGGATTAAACAGAAAGTTGCGTTGCCGCCGGATGCGGTATTAACCGTAACGCTGTCTGATGCTTCTCTGGCCGACGCACCGTCGAAAGTTGTGGCCCAGCGTGCCGTTCGTACTGAAGGCAAGCAGGCGCCGTTTAGCTTCGTGTTGCCGTATAACCCTTCGGACGTGCAGCCTAACGCCCGTATCCTGCTGAGCGCAGCGGTAACCATCAACGGCAAGCTGGTGTTTATCACCGATACGGTCCAGGAAGCGATCAACAACGGTGGGACAAAAATCGACCTGAACCTGGTGCCGGTACAGCAGACCGAAGTGCCGGTCGCACCGCAGACCAATCAGCCGTCCCTGCCAACCCCACCGACTCAGATGTAATTTCTGCATTTCCCCTCTCCTCCGGGAGAGGGGTCAATACACCCAGCGAAACTTCTGCAAATCGATCTGACCCGACCCTGACACCTGCACCCCTTCTGAAAGTAACGCCTGATGCTGACGCTGAAGATCTGGCCCGGTGAGCGAAATGGCGCCATGACGATTCACCACCCGATGCCAGGGCAGCGTACTGCCTTCCGGCAGCCGTTTAAGGACGCCGCCAACCTGTCGCGCCGCGCGCGGGGAACCGGCCAGACGCGCGACATCACCATAGGTGGTGACGTAGCCTTCCGGGATTGAGGCCACGATTTGCCATACGCGCTGTGGAAAGGAGTCGTGTTCGTCCATACCTTTACCTGTGGGGAGTGTCTGGAAAGCTATGGTAAACGAAGATCTTCATGATTGCTGCGCCTGTTTGCGCAAGAAACCAGCATCCGGTTGCTGGTCGCTTGCAATTGGGCTTTAGCACAGGGATAATGCGCCAGCGCGTTGGTTATCAACGCTCTCAATGGGGGCTCTGTTGGTTCTCCCGCAACGCTACTCTGTTCACCAGGTCAGGTCCGGAAGGAAGCAGCCAGGGCAGACGACGTGTGTGCCGGGATGTAGCTGGCAGGGCCCCCACCCATTTGTGGCCTCATAAGATTCTTCAGCTTCACCTCTCCCTCAAATCATTACTCCACAATAAAACTACGCCTATATCGTGTAATATATATTTCATTGCACTGAAATATTATTGTCATAAACCTGTAATAATAGACTGTCATTTTATAATCGGACGGTTATTTTCTTCCATAACTCAAAAAAATATATATCTGGATAACATTGTTAAGTTCGTGTATTAAATAAAGTACTTATTCCGAAGGGAAGTGACAAACATGGCTACAGCGGTATTAAACGTTAAGATTGATGACGCGCTAAAAGAAAGGCTTCGCCACTATGCGGAAGTCAATAACGAGAATTTAAGCGTGACGACAGAGAAACTGCTGCTGCTGGCGTTCGAAGCAGTAGAAGAGGCGGGAGTATCGGAAGAGGATATTGATAATCAGCATACGGAAGAAGAGAGTGTTTCTCCTTTTACTCCTAAAGAAATCAAGGCGCTACGTAAACTTCTGAAGAAGAGAAAATGAAACAACAACTGTCAACCGCCAGTGACTACAACGAGGCCTGCGATCTGTTGCGTTCAGGCTACGTGAAGCATGTACGTCTTGGCTGGAATGTTGGAAGCGATGAGTTCTTTCGAATTGCGTCTGACTGGTGTGATACCGGTGCAAAAATAAAGAAAGACGGTGATAACTTCGTTATTTCACTAAAAGGCTTTCCTATTCCTCCTCAGCATTAAACCCTGACCAGTGAAAACTGCTGACTGCATATGTTACAGTCAGCAGTTTTTATTTTATGACCTGCTTCAAATATTTTAATATTAGATCACGCTGCGTTTTAACGATGGCACGTTTTTATTCAGGGCGAGCCATAACGGTTTGATCCTCAGTAACGCCTGCTCAAGCTCTGTCGATTCCAGCGAGAAGGGCATACGTAAATAGCGGTCAAACGCCCCTGATAAACCAAATCGCGTCCCGGTTCCCAGGTTAATCCCGATTATTTCTGCCCGTGCGGCAAGCTGTGTCGCCAGCATGCCCGGGAGCTCTATCCAGTAAGAGAGCCCGCCTTCCGCCTCGTGGAATTTCCACTCCGGGAAATGTTCGCGCAGCAGGTCACCACAGCGATCGCGCCGTTCTGCCAGCATCTTCCGGCGTGCGGGCAGAAACGTCTCGCTGTTATTAATGAGCCATTGCATTGCGAGCTGTTCCAGCAGCGGCGAGCCTAAATCCAGGGTATCCCGCGTCTGGGCAAGCGTGGCGATGATGCGCGATGAGGCACGGATCCAGCCGAGACGCAGCCCGCCCCAGAAGCTTTTACCGGCAGAGCCTAAGGTGATGACGGTGGCCTGCGGGTTAAAGGCGGCCAGCGGCGGCGGGGGAGGCGCATCAAACCAGAGATCCACCATCGTTTCATCCACCACCAGCGCCGTGCGGGTTTGGGCTGCAATATCCGTGATGGCCCGACGGGTGGCGATATCCATACAGCGCCCGGTCGGATTATGAAAATCTGGCATCAGGTAGGCCAGGCGCGGCGCCGTCTGGGCAAGCGTTGCGGCAAAGCCATCCGTATCCCAGCCGGTTTCCGGCAGCGATACCCCGACTGGCCGACACTGCGCCCCCTGAATGGCGGCAATCGCAAGCGGATAGGTGGGATGATCGACCACGACGCGGTCCCCCGGCCCGGTCATCATCCGCAGCACCAGCGCAAAGCCGCTGACTGCGCCATTGACCACCATCACTTCGTCTGCGCGGGTGGGAAGACCCCGCGCGGTGTAGCGCGCAGCGATGGCCTCCCGCAGCGTCGGCAGCCCTAGCTGATCGTAGCCCGTCAGCGAGAGATGCGGGGTAATGGCCGTGAGCGCATGGGCATAAGCCTGATGGATCTCCGGCCCGGCATTCAGGGCGGCAGTGGAGAGATCCAGTGCGGCGCTCGCCGCGGAAAGGGTGGGAACGGCGCGCGTGTCAGGAAGAATGACCCGTGACCCGCTGCCGTGGCGGCTTTCAAGGTACCCTTCTTCACGCAGGTGGGCGAGGGCGCTGCTGACGGTGGTTCGGCTCACGTCCAGCGCCGTGGCCAGCTCACGCTCGCCCGGCAGCCGCGTATTCAGTGCCAGACGTCCATCAAGGATTAACAAACGCATCGCGTCGGCCAGCTGTCGCCAGAGCGGGGTGCGTGATGAGGCTTGCTGCCAGTGGCCTAAAAGGCGTACCAGAGACTGGCTTCCGAAACGACGTGATGACATATGCAGTCCACTATTTGAAAACTGGACATTAATCATAGTGCCATTTTAGGTCAGGATGAAAGCCTGGTTCACTGGAGAAGATAAAAATGGTACGTCGTCTGCTACAACTCTATGTCGGTTTAGGACTGTATGGCCTTTCCACCGCGATGTTTATTCGTTCCAATTTGGGTGTCGATCCCTGGGATGTGTTTCACCTCGGGGTGGGGATGCAGCTGGGGATGACTATCGGGACGGTGATCATTGTGACCGGCGCTGCGGTGCTGCTGCTGTGGATCCCGCTGCGCCAGATGCCGGGCCTTGGCACGATCAGCAACGTGATTTGTATCGGTCTGGCGGCGGACGCCAGCATGGTGCTTATCCCGGAACTGGATTCGCTAGCCGTTCGAATCGCTTTCCTGGTATCGGGCATCGTGATGAACGCGATTGCGACCAGCATGTACATTGGGGCCGGTTTCGGAGCAGGCCCGCGCGACGGTCTGATGACCGGCATTCACGCCCGGCTGGGGTGGTCCATTCGCAGCGTGCGTACATCAATTGAGGTGTCCGTTCTGCTGATTGGGTGCGTGCTTGGCGGCACGTTTGGGGTGGGAACCGTACTGTATGCTCTGACCATTGGCCCGCTTATTCAGCTCTGTCTGCCCTGGTTCCGCCAGAAGCCGCGCATTGCGGAAATACCGCAGCCGGAGCGGGTTGTTTAATTTTGCGAAGCGCTCACATGTTTTAACGGCGTCGCTGTGCCAGAATAGACGCTTCGAAAATCGCGATGCCAGAAAGCATGAAAGCAATCACCCTCTATGATGTCGCCCTCCTTGCGGGGGTTTCTTATCAGACCGTTTCCCGCGTCATTAACGACGCGGAACATGTGTCTGCCCGCACGCGAGAAAAGGTGCAGCAGGCGATGGCGGAGCTGCACTACGTTCCTAACCTTCGGGCGCAGCAGCTGGCGGGGAAACGCACCCGTACGCTGGGCCTCATCACCACCGACCTGGCCCTGCACGCGCCTTCGCAAATTGTGTCGGCGGTCAAATCGCGTGCGGCGGAACAGGGGGCGAGCGTCCTGATTTCCATGGTGGAGCAACCCCGGCAGTGTCAGGCCGCGCTTCAGGCGCTGCTGGCACAGCGGGTGGACGCGCTGCTGGTAAATGTGCCGCTTGACGATCCGCACGCTGAAGAGCTCAGGGCGCTGGCGTCGCCCATCCCGGTGCTGTTCCTCGATGTGGCGCCCTCAGCGCGGGTAAACAGCCTCGTGTTTAACGCGGAGCTGGGGGCGCGTCTGGGCGTTGAGCATCTGCTTTCGCTGGGGCACCAGCGCATTGCCCTGCTGAGCGGGCCGGAAAGCTCGGTCTCTGCGCGGGCGCGCCTGGCGGGCTGGAAAGCGACGCTGGCGCAGGCGGGTCTTAACGCGGCGGCTGTGGCCTACGGTGACTGGAGCGCGGCCAGCGGTTATGAGAAGGGACATGTGCTGCTGGCTGCGGCGGCATTACCGGACGCGATTCTGGTGGCGAACGATCAGATGGCGCTCGGGGTGATGCGCGCCTGCGCGGAAAAAGGAGTAGCGATCCCCGGCCAGCTTTCGGTGGTTGGGTTTGACGATACGGCCGACAGCGCCTGGTTTTCCCCGCCGCTGACGACCATTCGTCAGGCGTTTCGCGAGGCGGGCGAACGCAGCGTGGAGTGGCTGCT